>DATFRK010000780.1:0-12841 GCA_035263325.1 Pyrinomonadaceae bacterium
GCGTCCCCGGCGGAGCACATAAATTCCCGCTGCTTGTTGCCCTTCGACGAATAACACGGCACCGCGCGGGTAATGCTGTCGATCTCTCAGATCATTCAGTTCGCCGATCGGAAGTTCTGCAGTTGAAAAACTTTTCACCGGTTGCGTGGTATCAAGTTCCTGCGCGCTAAACATGATTTTTAATTGAGTCGCTTGGCCGCGAGTGATTGGTTCGTTATGGACCGGCCTTAGCCCACCTCCCACTGCAGTAAGCGCAATGAATGTGCCAACTTATCTGACGAGGGATTATGAGCAAACTTTCACGAGCGAACTCGATGAGAGGGGATAATTGCGCAGTGACGCTGCGGGTGGTGAGAGATTCTCCCCATGAAGAATGAACGTTTGCCCTCTCGGAATTGTGATAAGCTTTCCGAAATTCGACATCTCGCGCTTAACGATTCGTGGCTTGACGCTTGCTACCATCGCATGTGATGGGATCTGAGCAAGCAGAGAGGGATCAGGTTCTAAGTTCTATGAGAACCCAGGCGAATCATCGTCGTGCTGTATTGCTGGCCCTCGCTGCGTCCGCCTTCCTGACCCTCCTGATCATTGTAGGCTCACGAAATCTCGAACATTACGATGCGGCTCTTTTTGGTTACACGGTTGCGAGCGTCGTAGCCTTTGGCGCTGTAGTCTTCCGCTACGCCATTTGGTTGCAGCGTCCCGCCACTCGCGTCTACTGGCGTCGAGGCTGGCAATTATTCCGCGATCGCAAAAACCTGGTCCCCAATACAAGCAGCGCTGCAAAGACGCTGGTCGGCGGGTTCATGGCCCAGAAGTTTATCTTTCGTCGCGGCCTCTC
This sequence comes from Pyrinomonadaceae bacterium, assembly GCA_035263325.1. GTDB lineage: Bacteria > Acidobacteriota > Blastocatellia > Pyrinomonadales > Pyrinomonadaceae > PSRF01. Next base: position 842 of record DATFRK010000780.1, read on the forward strand.
ACGCTGGGTAATGCACCAGTTGATCATGTGGGGCTGCATAATCTCGGCACTGATTACCTTCCCGCTTGTGTTTGGCTGGGTGCACTTCGAACTAGAAGGTCCACGGGGCTATCGCGCTTATGTCTTTGGCGTACCCCTAAACATCCTGGATGGCCGCAGCATTTTGGCGTGGATCACATTCCATGCCCTGGATTTCACGGCCATCATGGTGATCGTTGGCTGCGCGATTGCAATTCACCGGCGCTTGCATGATCGCGGCGCGATCGCTCTGCAACAGTACCTGCTCGATTTTGTTCCTCATCTGCTCTTGATCGCGATTTGTGTCACCGGCTTGATGTTGACCGCTTCGAGTCTGTGGTTGCACGGGTACATGTATTCCTTCATCGCCTTGTCGCATCAAGCAGTGGTGATCATGACTTTGTTCTATTTGCCCTTCGGCAAACTGTTTCATGTGATCCAAAGGCCGGCCTCGATCGGGGTTGAGCTCTATCAACGGCGAGCTCGCGAGATGCCGCAAGCAGTTTGTCCGCGGTGTGGCGTCGAGTTTGTCGCCGAGATGTGGTTAGGCGATCTGAAAACAGTAGTGGACAAACTTGGCTTTGATTATCGCCTCCCCGATGGTCGCATGTGGCAGGACTACTGCCCCCGCTGCAAGCGAGTAATCAGAGGCCTGGCATATTCATCACTGCCTCAAACCAACGAACCGGTTTTTAAAGGGTCAAGGAGTTCCTAGCCGCACTGCCAAGCGGCAATAGGCAAGCAAGGATCAAAATGGCTAAGGTTGGCAATCTCCAGAAAATCATCGAAGACTTCGGGCCACATCTGCACGATACGCCTTACGATGGTTGGCGCGCAGACCGCGTCATAGACCGCGTCGTGCCTACTCATTGTCCCTATTGTGCCGTTCAGTGCGGGATGAATCTGTTGGTCGAAAAGAGTCACGTCGTAGGATTTGAGCCGCGCTACGATTTTCCGGTGAATGAAGGTCGCCTCTGTCCGAAAGGGGTGACGGCCTACTTGCAAGTGCATCATCCCGATCGCCTCTTACATCCCTTGATCAAACGCAACGGTAACTTCGAGCGTGCCAGTTGGGATGAAGCACTCGACCTGGTAATGACGAAATTCAAGGAGCTGCAGGCCGCTCACGGCAAGGATTCGATCGGCGTGTACTCCGGCTCGTCGCTCACTACCGAAAAGACTTATCTGATGGGCAAGTTTGCCCGTGCTGGACTCGGGACTCGTTACGTCGATTACAACGGCCGTCTCTGTATGGTGTCGGCCGCAGCCGGCAACAATAAAGCGTTCGGCATAGATCGGGCGGCCAATCCCTGGTCTGACATTCCGCTCGCAGAGGTGTTGCTGATTGCCGGGGCAAATTGCGCTGAAACCTTTCCGGTGCTGAACAAGTTTCTCTGGCAGCAGCGTGATAACGGTGGCCGCTGGATCATTGTCGATCCGCGCGAGACCGCGACGGCACGACAAGGAGATCTTCACTTGCAGTTGAAGCCTGGGACCGACGTCGCCCTGGGAAACGGTCTGCTGCAGGTCTTGATCGAAGAAAAACTGATCGACGAAACATTCATCAACACGCGCACTAATGGTTGGGAGGAAACTAAAGCTCTGGTTGCAGGTTACACACCGCAAGTGGTGGCGGAGATTACCGGTGTGCCGGCAGAAAAGATTGTCCGAGCTGCGCAGCTCTACGGTAGGGCGAAGACATCGATGGTATTACATGCGCGCGGTATCGAACATCATTCGCACGGAGTGAACAACGTGCTTTCGTACATCAATCTCGTACTGGCTACGGGAAGCATAGGCGCGCCTGGTCGCGGCTACGGCACCATCACCGGCCAGGGTAACGGACAAGGCGGTCGCGAGCATGGACAGAAGGCGGACCAACTTCCCGGTCAACGTTCCATTTCAAATCCTGAACACCGCAAGCATGTTTGCCAAATTTGGGATTTGCCGGAAGCAGAGTTACCACCGGCAGGTGTCTCAGTGGTCGAGATGTTTCAGAAAATGCGCGAGGGTGAAATTCGCGGCTTACTGTCGATCTGCAACAACGTGATGGTCAGTTTGCCTGATACCAACGAAGTAAGACGTTCGCTCGAAGGTCTCGACTTTTATGTCTGCATCGATTTCTTCATGTCGGAAGGTTCGCGTTATGCCGACGTCGTTTTGCCGGGCAGCACCTGGGCCGAAGACGAAGGAGTAACCACAAACAGTGAGGGGCGCGTCGTCAAGATCAATCAGGCTACGGAGCCGCCCGGCGAAGCGCGACCCGATTGGTGGATCGTGCAAGAGATCGCCCACCGCATGGGTCGGGAGAAATATTTTCAGTTTTCTGGGCCGCGCGCGATTTTTGACGAATTGCGAGTCGCCTCGCGCGGTGGGAATGCCGATTATTACGGTATTACCTGGGAAAAGATCGAAAAACAAAACGGAGTGTTTTGGCCTTGTCCGACGGAAGATCATCCGGGAACGCCGCGCTTATTTGAAGAGCGCTTCTATCATCCTGACGGCAAGGCAAAGTTTCATGCGATCGACTATGAACCGCCTCAGGAAACACCCGACGAAGAATTTCCGCTGATTCTGACCAGTGGCCGTGTCGTTTATCAGTATCTATCCGGCAACCAGACAAGGCGAATTGGATTTCTGGTGGAGCAATGTCCGGAGCCGTATGTGGAGATCCATCCGGAGACGGCGCTGACGTTGAGGGTGAACGACGGCGAACGAGTGCGAGTTGTTTCGCGGCGCGGCCAAGGCGAGTTCCCGGCTTTGATTGTCAAGACTATTCGCAAAGATACGATCTTTATTCCTTACCACTGGGGTGAGGAATTGGCGGTGAATCAGCTGACTAATCCGGCGCTCGATCCAACTTCGAAGATCCCGGAGTTTAAGGCGTGTGCGGCGCGAATTGAAAAGATTCACTCGCGCGAGTTACCGATAGTGGGGGCGAAGCGGAAGGGGATGTCGAGGAGTGAGTTTAGGTGATTCTTGGGTCTTGGGTCTTCGGTCTTTGTCAGTGGTCAGTGGTTGGTGGTCAGTGGTCAGAGGCGGTGGTTAGTGATCAGGGAATTTATAGGACCTATTCGACCTATAGGACCTATTCACAACTACTAACTACTGACAACTAACTACTAACTACTAACTACTGACTACTGACAAAAACCAAAGGCCAAAGACCAAAAACCCAAAGCATTTATGAAAGAAACAATGTTCATCGATCCGCAGCGCTGTATTGGCTGCCGTGCCTGTGTAGCAGCCTGCCGGGAGTGCGCCACTCACAAAGGTTACTCGATGATCTACGTCGACTATCTTGATCGTTCTGAAACAACGGCCACCATGCCCACTGTCTGTATGCATTGCGTCGAGCCCACCTGTGCCCTCGTCTGTCCCGCCGACGCAATCAAGACGAATGAAGACGGCATTGTGATGTCCGCTCTGAAGCCACGCTGCCTCGATTGTCGCAATTGCGTCAATGCCTGCCCCTTCGGTGTGCCCAAGTACAACACCGAGATGCACCTGCAGATGAAATGCGACATGTGTTTCGACCGTTCGAGCGAGGGGCTTAAGCCAATGTGCGCCAGCGTCTGCCCAACCGGTGCAATTACCTTTGGAAAATACGAAGACATAGTGCCGCTTCGTCGCACGAAACCGGTAAATGCCCACGTGTTCGGCAATCAAAAGGTGGAAACCAAAGTCTACTTGATGCTGCCAACCGATTCGCAGGAGGTTGCAGTTGATGGCTGTGGTGTGTTCGCGGGACAGGTCGCGCCTGACGCACAACCAAGCCTCGGATCATGGATTGACTTGCAAGTTGAACAGTCAGACAAGAGCAATGAGTTCTAAGCTTAACGACACAATCAATCGAGTATTGAACGACGAAGCTGATGTGCGCACGGCAACTGCGCCATATCAAACTGACTTTCCCTACAATCGCGACGAGGAAGCACATGTGACGCGACGTGAGTTCTGCAACTTTTTAGGACTCACCTCGGCAGCTTTGTTCATCGGCTCAACCGGTTTTGCGGCCAAGGCTGCCTTCGATGCGACGGGCAGCGAGGTGTTCACGCCCTTGAAGATTGAAGGTGCAGAAACCCTGGCACCGGGAGAGTCGCTTAATTTCCGCTTCCCCACCGAGAAAGACACTGCAATCCTGGTGCGATTACTCGATGGCACTTACCACGCTTTTGGTCAAAAGTGTACCCATCTTTCGTGCCCCGTCTATTTTGACCGCGACCACCAACGACTCGAATGTCCTTGTCATGAGGGCGCGTTTGATGCCAACAGCGGCGAGGTTTTGCATGGTCCACCGCCGCGCCCTCTCGATACGATCAGCCTGGAAGTTCGCGGTAATGGTGAAGTGTGGGCCAACGGCAGAATTGCCGGCAGCGGAGAAAGAGTGATCTGATGCAACAGTCAAAAGCAGGGAGCAACGACGGTCAGCCAGGCAAGGGTCGTGAGGCGGTAGCGCAGGCGCGCCTGGCACTGCTCGTAATGATCAACGTGGCGCAACTTTGGATTCTGGCGGCGACCGTCGAGGCTGCACTGGCCCACCACTTCTCGCCGCTTGTGCCACTAGTGATAGCCTCAGGCATTTGCTTTGTCGTAACACTCACGATCATTTTCTGGTGGCGACCGGCCTCCCGCCATTACACGAGTTCCGGTTACCTGAAACGATGAACGACTCGGTTCTAACCTTGCTGCAAGAAGACCACGCCTCGTTGGGCCACCTGCTGGTTGAACTTGACGGCGAGTTACTAAAAGCCAACCTTTCGCGCGCTTTTGAACTGTTGGACCTCTTCTGGGCCCGACTGGCGATTCACATTCGCGGCGAAAACTTGCATCTGTTTCCTGCTCTCGCTGCGATTAGTGTTAACCAGTCCGATAATGATCTACCCACGTCCCAGGAAATAAAAGATGTCCTCACCATGCTGCGCAGTGATCACAACTTTTTCATGAAGGAGCTCGCCCGGGCAATTCAGGACATGCGCACGATGATGGGCCAAAATTCAGCCCGCAAGGAGGAGTTGGAGGATCTGCGCCGGCAGCTGCAAGTCTTGAAGAGACGGCTCGACCGTCACAACCATTTGGAAGAGGAACGCGTTTATGTTTGGCCGTCACTGCTGTTTGACGATCAGGCGCTGGCTAACCTCGCCGATCAATTGCAGCATGAACTGCACAATCTTCCGCAAAGGTTTTCGTGAAATTCAACAACTGCGCAGAATTCCGCGATTCCCCGGCGAAATCTCGCAGCAACCCGTACACCGTGGGCATAAATGCTCCAATAAAGTTGGCGGCACGGTCGTTGCCGTTAGCGAGTGGGGGGTCGACGTGTTGGTGAGGCTGCGCAGTTCTTGGGAGCGCGGGCGGCCCGCCAGCTAAGACCTCGCGACTTGGCTCGAGTTGCTAGCCGGCTGCGTTCCCAGCGACGGCTGCTGTACTGCGTGGCTTGTGGCTCGATAGGACGAAATGAAGCAGCGTATCAAGGCATTTGAGACCGATGACGAGGGTCACTGGCGGGCCGAGCTTGAGTGCGGTCACTTCCAACATGTGCGCCATGATCCGCCATTGACCACACGGGAGTGGGTTCTGACTGAAGCAGGTCGGGCGTCTCGCATTGGTTTTGTACTCGACTGCAAACGCTGTGATGAAGAGGCGGATGAATAACAGCAAGATCAGCGAAACAGCGGCCAATTTGTTCCCGGGCTACTTTGCGCTCGTGATGGCCACAGGAATCATCTCCATCGCTGCATTCCAACTAAGCATGAAACCAGTGGCTCTCGGCCTACTGGTCATTAACATATTTGCTTACGCGATTCTCTGCTCATTGCTCTTGCTGCGCTTGATTCGCTTCTTTCCGCGTATCAAAGCAGACATCACGGACCATGCTCGTGGCCCAGGCTTCTTTACCGTCGTCGCCGCCACCTGCGTCCTCGGCAGTGAGCTCGTAATCATTTTGGGCCAATACACGGCAGCCTTTGTTCTCTGGATCATCGGACTGCTGCTTTGGGTTCTAATCATGTACTCCTTCCTGACAGCGGTAACCGTGCAGGAAGACAAGCCGCCACTGGAGACCGGGATAAGTGGCACCTGGTTGCTGATGGCGGTCGCGACGCAGTCCGTTTCGGTCCTCGGAACCCTACTATCGGACCATTATCCGGGATACCGCGAACCGTTGCTCTTTCTCGCACTCTGCATGTTTCTGCTCGGTTGCATGCTTTACCTGCTGCTGATCACGCTGATCTTTTACCGCTTCACTTTCGTCAAACTGACAACTATCTCGCTGACGCCTCCCTACTGGATCAACATGGGAGCTGTGGCGATCACGACCCTGGCCGGAGCGCGGTTGATTATCGCTGCCCCCACGTGGGAACTGTTGGCAGGATTGGCGCCATTTCTCAAAGGATTCACGTTGTTCTTCTGGGCGGCCGCTACCTGGTGGATTCCCTTGCTGTTGATACTTGGAATTTGGCGACACATCCGCAAGCACTTTCCACTTGTTTATGACCCGCTGTACTGGGGCATGGTGTTTCCCCTCGGCATGTACACGGTATGCACGCTCCAGCTAGCGAAGGCCATCAACTTTGAGCCTTTGCTGGTGATCCCACGTTACTTTGTTTTTCTCGCATTGCTGGCATGGCTGACTACTTTCGTTGGCTTGATTCACAGTTGGTGGCGACCGAAAGCGAGAGGTGCGACGGTGGCTAACAGAATTTGAAAATAATAACTACTCGAAGGATGGAATTTATGAATTCAATTGAAACCAGGACAGTACGTGATCTTGCGCTTGAGATTCCCGGAGCGACTCGCGTGTTTGAGAAAGCGGGAATTGACTATTGCTGTGGTGGCCAGCGTTCGCTGGCGGATGCTTGCACTAGTGCCGGTGTCACAATCGAAGAGATGATGAACTCATTGGAGTTAGCCAGGTCGTCACAGCCTTTGGCACAAGAGGTGAACTTCCAAAACGGATCACTTGCCGAACTAATCGATCATATCGTGGCCAAGCACCATGTTTTCACCAAGACCGAACTCCAGCGCTTGCGTGCACTTATCGATAAGGTCCACGGCGTCCATGGTGAGAATCATCCCGAGCTCGCACAACTTCGCTCACTATTTCAGAATTTGAGTTCGGAGCTTGAGCCGCACATGCTGAAAGAAGAGATGGTGCTGTTTCCTTATGTCGTCAGACTGGAAGCTGCTACTCGTAATCAACAAGCCGTTAGTACGCCACCCTTCATGACAGTGGCGAATCCGGTGCGGATGATGATGCTGGAACATGAAGCTGCCGGTTACCTGTTGGAGAAAATGCGCAAACTTACCAACGACTACACCACGCCGGCAGACGCATGCTTCAGTTACAAGACACTCTACGAGGCGTTGGACGCATTGGAGAAAGATCTGCATCACCACATCCACCTGGAGAATAACATTCTCTTTCCGCGCGCTGTGGAGATGGAAGCACAGCTAAGTTATTAACGCTTCACAAATAGTCTTGAGTAAAAGAGCGGCGTTGTTGTCTGAGACGCCGCTCTTATTGCTCGAGTTTTCTAACTGAATTCTCCTATTGCGAGCGCCATAGGCCTTCAAGTAGCCCCCAGTTGTATTGCCGCATCTTCTGTCCCATTGTTTCGTTTATCTCGTAGTTGGGATCCCACGCCGGCAGCAAGTCGGTGGCTTCGGGAAATAAAGGTACCAGCGTTCGGCTGCGGCTGAGCATCGAGTGCACGCCAGGGCGGAAGTGGCAACTAGCACAAAAGTCCAGCGAGACCCGTAAACTTCTTTCGAGAGGACCGCCACTGGAAGGTTCTTCAAACACATCAACCCCATGTGACATGAAGAGCGGAAATTCCGTGTCTCCCTTCGCTAACGCGCGCAAGCTACCAGATGCACTCCCGGCAAACAATCGCACTCGACTAAATTTAAACTCAAATACGGACATGCTGCGACCAGCCTCAACCCTGCTCGTATCGTTGAGCGCCTCAGCGACGTCACGAGGAATGGTGTGATGCACGCGAACCTGAATGTCTTCAATGACGTTGGTTGGCGCAAGCTTACCAGTTGAATCGATCAGCAGCATCGTGCGCACCATTGCCAGTTGCGTCCCAACCGGAAACTCAGGCAGGTCAGGATTGGGCCTGGCGCGATGAGTTGCGGGATCAAAGATCCAGGGTCGGGGAAACAGGGACAAGTTCTTCAGATAGTCCAGCGTCGCCTCCCGGTCGCCCGGCAAATGGATGAAGATTCTGAATACCGAGCGATCAGAGAACGTCTCGGCATGCAAAGGAGCAACAAGACCGCCACCGCGAGCGCTAAGCAGTACCCATGGGCCCTGCCGTTGCAGTAGCTCCAGTGGCAGGAATGGTTGCTCAGGTCGCGTGACCTGGTAGAACGAAGCGAATGTCTTGGCAGCGATTGTTTGCTGGTAGGTATTGGGCAACCGGGAAATTTGCTCCGGAGAAAGAGCAAGCCGTCTAATCGCCAGCGCCAATTTCTGCTGCAGCTTCAACTTCTCTGGCGCATTACCACTGATTTCCGTGGTCCAATCGAAGATAGCCCAGAGGTCACGCTGCATGATCGCGCGCTGCAACGGATCAGTGATGGCTTTTTCAGCATGGGTGGAAAGAAATTCGTCGAGATCAGCGAGGGCTTGTGCGTTGGCGGGCTGGCTCAGGAGGTATTTCGTACTGTACCAGAGTAGCGGATCAAGTTCGTCGTAGCCGTACTCCTTTCCCTCAGCTGAAACGCGGCGATAAAGGCTACGATAGAGTCGATTCCAAATATGGTTTGGGTCCGGATTGTAGAGTCGCCAGTTTTCAGGTGTTTCCGGCCTGGCAGCAACAGTAATGAGCACCGATGGCGTGTTTGAGGACCTGGTCTCAACAATAGAACAAACAAGTACAATGACTGCGCCCAGGAGGAGAATCAAAGAAAGACTAAACCCAGGATTCGAAGGGCTAATTGATCCAACCTTCATCCAGCGCATGCTCCAGATTTTACTCGCCAGTTGGTGAATCTCAATAGATAACATCGGCTTCAGCCGGGGGAGTTTCAATTTCTACCTATTCCACTAGAAAGAGAAAGGCCGCGGGTGGCTCCCAACCACCCGCGGCCAACGCCATCGAGAGCGACATGAGCTCAGTTGACTCTCACATCGATCTGTTTCGCGATCACTTCCTCACGTTTTGGCAGCGTCACTGTCAACACGCCACAATTGAATTCGGCGCTGATCTTCGTGGTATCGATGGACATCGGAACAATAAAGCTCCGCATGAACTCGCCATAGTGCCGCTCCACACGATGATAGTTTTCGCGATTGGTCTCCTCTTCGAACTTGCGCTCGCCCCGAAGGGTAAGCACCTGGTTCTCCATAGTGACCTTGACGTTTTCTTTCATCACCTCCGGTAGTTCAAACTTGAGCACGATCTCCTTCTTGGTCTCGAAGATGTCGCAGGCGGGCGTCCACGGTTTCATGGGCCAGTAATTCTCTTCGACTGGGAGCTTCGGCCGTAGCGTGCTCAGCGGCTCGTCCAACATTCGATTAGAAAAAATGCCAAATGGATCCATGATGAAGTTTCTTGATAGGGTGCTCTGACTCATTTGTTCAACTCCTTTCTTGGGTTAAATGTCTGTCCTGCGGAATTATTGCCAGTTAGGACGGACGTTCCTCCCCGGAGGACTGGCTCGCATCGAGTTCGTGGATGCGCTCCCGGAGCCAGTCCCTGACGAGACGCTCCAGCTTTGCTTCGTTATCCTCGGCTTCTAGATCTTCAACCGTGTGACCGGCCTCATCCAGGGCGATGTAGTGACAAGGCACTGCCTCGGTGCGGTGCTCGGGCGCCACAAAGTCGAGCAAGCGACATTCGCTACAGGGATGGGCTCGATAGGGATAACCATAGTTAAGGCAACTCAGGGAGTCCTGGAAAATCGACTTTGTCAGCCACGGTGTCCGAACCGAACGCCCGTAGCCTCCCTGCTCGATGAAGTTGAGTTCCTCTTGGAGAAGTTCGAGAGTGTCGCGTTGATCTGGTGCCATGATAGTTCCTCCGGCTAAGCGACCTTGGTCCAATGGGTGTCTAACAGGTGGAAGAGCAATAGGCGTTCCAAACAAAACTGCGACTTTTTGCCTGGTATTGAGATTGGGATTGCGAGCCATGACCCAGAGAAGCGTGTTTTTCCACAAGATACCAGTGACTTCAGTCGGGTGGAGTTTCAATTTCTACCTACTCAACGACTCCCCAATTCTCTCTTACAGATACCACCGACTTCACTGAAGCCGGTGGTATCTCCTCTCATTCACCATGAGACATAGATCCCAAATGTTGCTCGAAAAGCTTTGCTGAAGCCTCAAGAAAATCGTAAGAAGTAACAATACCTACTAACTGCCCGCTGTCGACCGCCGGCAGACAGCCAATTCTATTGCGGCGCATGATGTCTATCGCTTCGAGTGTCGGAGTCAGCGCTGAAACTGTAATGGGATTGGAAACCATTATCTCCTTTACCGTCAGGGGTTCGCCGTCACCACCATGACCACCATTGCTCAAGCGCCGCAGTAATGCCCGATGAGTTATCAACCCCACTAATCGACCCTCATTGTCCTCGACCGGCACATGCCTGATGTGTCGCCAATCCATTACGCTCGCCGCCAGGTCCACCAAATCATCAGGCTGCACCGTGAACAAGTCTGTCGACATAAACTGTCCGACCGTTCGATAGCTACGCTCCCACTGATCCGGAGTTGAAGTTTCGCTATTGGACCATAGGTGGACGGGATCACCTTTCGTTTCCAGTTCAAGCATGGAAGCCGTCAATTTCCTGAGGCGTACATCTTTTGGCAGGTGAGCCATTTCCTTGAGGGAATTCAAGATCCAACGAGAACCAGTTAGCCGGGATCGAGTTCGCTCGTCGATGATACCCAAGTACTTATCAACATCTTCCCTGGCTACCTGCGCGTTGCCGAGGCCCTGGCGCGCCAACGGCAGCAGGTGTTCACGAATTAGGTTCGCCGCGCTATGAACCGTGCCGTCAAGCCAATGGAATTGCGCGTCGAGTCCGTGCCTGGCAGCGCGGAAAAAGTTCAACTTCGCGTCATCAAACGACATGCGGCCCTGAATTTCACCGTACTCCTCCGGGAGGGCCAACATCAGACCGGTGAAGAACGCGGCATTCGCGATTTCGTCAACAATTGTGGGCCCGGCAGGCAAAGCTCGATTCTCAATGCGCAAATGAGGAACACCATTCGCAACTCCGTAACAAGCCCGATTCCAGCGCCAGACGGTGCCATTGTGCATGCGTAGGGCGGAAAGCAACGGCGCCTCACCTCGTGCCAGCACCTGGAACGGATTCTCCTCGGGTGCGCTGTACATGATGGGACGAAAACGGGAGATCTGATCGTGGAAGAGTTCAACCACTGAATTTTGCAACCATTGGTCGCCAAAGCTGACCCGGGTCGGATGACTGCGCGCCAATTGCGGCAGTGAACGCGCGTCAGTGGAGTGTTGGAACAGGGCTACCCGCGTTTCTTGCCATAAGCGGTGACCGAACAGCAGCGGCGAGTTTACCGCCGCAGCCAGCACCGGGGCTGTTATCGCCTGGGCCAAGTTGTAGTGATTCACAAAATTGCTCGGGCTGGTTTGAAAATGCACCTGGAAACTGGTGTTACACGACTCCATCATGATGTTGTCGTGAGTAACCTGTAACTCATCAACGCCTTTGATATGAATTGACAACGGTCCACCGCGCAAGCCAATTACACCGCGATCCAATTCATGGTACCGCGCCACCGGCGTAAGGTTAGCGAGCGTCAAATCCGACTTTTGTAAGGTTGGCAGGATCCCTGAGAGGAGAACATTGGCTCCCAGGGTTCCCGCACCGCTACGTGCGAGTTCCAGCAGGTCCCGCAGCTCAGCTTCTAATTGGCTGAAACACTTATCCGCCAGAGTTCGCGGCGTGAGATTGACTTCCAGGTTGAACCGGGCAATCTCAGTTGTGAGTCGA
>DATFRK010000781.1:0-3360 GCA_035263325.1 Pyrinomonadaceae bacterium
AAACGCTCACCAATCAGGTAGCCACAAAGTGAACCTGCAAGATTAAGATTTCGTAACGCAGCATCTTGGAGCCTGAGTCCGTCTGGGATGGCGCACTCAAATAGACTGAGTGAAAAGCCGATGGAGATCCCCACCAGGTCAATCTCACCATCGAACTTCGCATGAGCGATATTGATACCTGCTGAGTGAATGGCTGACCGGGTGTCTTTGTTAGTGCACAACCATCTGATAAGAGATGCTCGAACTATCCGTTCCCCGTTCCAGTCCATTGCCTTTTCGGGATCGACCTCAGCCCCATCGACGTCGCGGCAATCAGCGAGGCGGCCCGTGACTGCAGACTCCAGCACCTTTGTCTCTACTTTAGTTAGATCGCTGAAGTATTGACCAGCTAATTGCTTTATCTGTTCGAGGGAGTTGTCCATCGTCTGATCCTGGGCCAACCCGACCGAGCTGCACTTGTAGTTCAAACTTTAAAAATGAGGGAATGTGGCGTCAGCTGTGCCTAGCGAACCAGCCTCGCGTTTGAGCACGAAACGCATCAACACAAACAGCGCCAGGTAGGTGACCGACCCACGTACGATAATCTCGGCGATTGGCCGGCTGGGAACGAACAGTTTTTGCCAGTCCACGATGACTAGACATGGTCCCATGCTTCCATATCTAGTCGCTACCCTTTGCGATTTTGTGCGCTGGGCCTAGTTATTTGTTCTTGAATCCGGGGGCGTCAGCTTTTCTTTCTGTACTTGGTGATATAGAAAGCCGCGCAGATAGCTCCCACGATACCCCCGGTTATGGCGGGATTCGCTCTACCCAGAATGAGACTCTGAATCAGTGTAATCACCACTGCGGCAACGATGACTGCCAAGACGAGAATGATCAGGGATTTAGCGGTGGGCCTTGCTGTTTGTCCTTCGTCCATAGTCCTATCTCCTCAAGTTGGTTTGGTAGGATGCCAACGCATACGTCGCAAAAAATGTAAATGATTACGGCGACAAAGACTGATCCCAGCGAAGACGGATGCGTGTGAAGAAATCGGAAGTAACCTTATGCCATAGTGCCGTCCGCTTTGACAATGGCGTCAACTGAACCCAATAGGATTTCGGAACCGATCCGACCTATCTACTCGTAAACCGTCAACCATCACCATGTCTCCCGCAGCGCCGCCGCCTTTGCTATCATCCGCGCATCCATTTCGGAGCAGACGCTTGCTGACAATCAAATCCATTGCCATTACATCCGGCGCACTCCTGGGTATCGCAGTCATTGTTCTAGCGGCTCGTCCCGCTTATGAAGGTACGCGAGCCGGCCTGGCGGACGAGAACTATCTCAAGTCGACGGAGTGTATTTCTTGTCACGCGGATCATCACGCCTCCTGGTCACGGACATTTCATAGCCGCATGACGCAAGACGCAACTCCCACTTCGGTTCAAGGTGACTTTGAGCGTCACAATACGTTCGAATATCTCGGTGTTAAGGCGCAAATGGAAAAGCGTAACGCCGAGTTTTTCATGACCTTCAAATTTCCCGATGGTCGTAGTCAGACGGCCCGGATTGATCGTACGGTTGGTTCGCGCCGCATCGAACAGTACCTCACTAAACAACAGGACCAGTACACGCGGCTGCCGCTCGCTTACGATTTAGTCAACCAGCGCTGGATGAATCTTAACGGTTCCTTCTTTCATCCAGACAGCGACAACTATTTCCAGCACGCGACCCAGTGGGATGGCAATTGCGTCTTCTGTCACAACGTCAAGGCCCAGCCGCACCTCGACTTCAACACGAAGGCTTACCGGACCGAGGTGAATGAGTTGGGAATTGCCTGCGGAGCCTGTCATGGCCCGGGAGCAGTGCATGCCCAGGCTGCCTTATCTCCCGTCGCCAGGACCTGGTGGCGCTTGCAGCCGGAACAATCAAGGCAGATCGTCAATCCTCGTAAACTCACAGCTGAACGTTCGTTAATGATCTGCGGACACTGCCACGGCCAGCGCACGCCTGAACCTTTCGAACGCATCCAGACCATTCTCACCAGCGGCGATCCATATAATGCCGGCGACAACCTGGCCCAGTTTTATCGACCTATTACGCAAAACTCAACCATTGGTAACGTCGCTTTCGCCAATCGCTTTTGGGCCAACGGCAGCCCGCGACTAACGGCGTACGAGTATCAGGGAATTTTGCGCTCGAACTGTTTTATTAAGGGTGAAGCCGGCAAACAAATTAATTGCCTGACGTGTCATTCGATGCACGAGGGAGACCCGGCCGGGCAAATCACCAGCGAAAACCGGACGGACAAACCCTGCCTGGCCTGTCACCAAAAGTTTTCTACGCCTACGGCACTCGTCGCCCACACGCAACACAAACAAGAGTCGAGTGGTAGTCGTTGTTACAACTGTCACATGCCGCGCGTGGTCTATGGTGTGATGAGCTTTCATCCCACTCACGACATCACCATACCGCAGCCCCAGTTGACTGTGAGTCAAGCTGTCCCGAATGCCTGCAACCAGTGTCATTTTGATCGCAGCGTCAACTGGTCAATCACAGAAGCCAAACGTCTATGGCCGTCTCAGTTCGGTAATCTGCAATTAAGTAGCGATGAACAGTTCAATATTCCCGAGGGGCCGCGCGCCCTATTTGCCGGCGACGCCTTGACCCGAGCGTTAGCCGCAGACGTACTGGCCGGAAATGGCCCAGTCAAGCCGGATCCGCTCTGGGCCGATCCCTTCCTCGTTGAAGCGTTGGCTGACAATTACCCGATCGTGCGCTTCTTTGCCGCAAACGGTCTCGACAAAGCACCGTGGCAGGTAGTGAAGCCTGACTACCTTGCCGAAGCAAATGCGCGCGCCCAAATGATCCTGCAATGGCGCGAACTTCTTAAACAAAAGTCTGGAGCGCTAAGTCAACAGGCGGAGTTCCTGGCAAACAAACTCAAGGCTCTCCGACGCGATGTTGACCTGGAGGTGGGCGAGTAACTAATGGCGGAGAAAACCCCTAAAGGCAACTTGCAACCCTGGATCAGGCAGTCAGTCTTTCAAGCACTGGTGAGTATTGCTGTTTGGATGGCGTTTGGCTTGTTGCTCGAAGGTTTACTTGGCTTCAAGACCCCGGCATATCTTCAGGATCCACAAAGGCGAGAACTATTTCGCCTCGCGCACGCGCATGGCACCCTGCTCGGCGTAGTGTTGCTCGCCGTGGCACTAGTGACTGACAGATTCAACCTCGAAGCACCTCAATCAGCCCGAGTCGCGCTTCGGGTTGGTGTCGTAGTACTTCCCCTGGGATTCTTGCTGGCAGGTATCTGGCATTACGAAGGCGATCCTGGTGTGGCAATCTACCTGGTGCCGCTGGCAGCGCTTCTCGTGA
>DATFRK010000782.1:0-2843 GCA_035263325.1 Pyrinomonadaceae bacterium
CCGTCAGTAAGAAAATCTGTGTAATCTGTGGATCGTCTTACGAATGGATCCAAAAAGCGCTTTCGGCAAACTCATCACCCTTCCACCAGTTAGGCTGACCGTTGCCGTAGCGAAAGTTTACTCTACCGGCCTGGCTTTGCAATGGCGCCGTCACTTCACCGTTTGCATCGCGCTTGGCGTGCTCCTCAGCAGTCTCCGGCACAACCATGACGATATGTCCTGAGCGTCCGTCTTCCTTGCGACGGGCCACCATTATTCCGATGGCCCCTTCATTCACTTCTTGTTGCAGCTTGCTCAAGGTAGAAGTCCGCCGCCAACCAAAACGCAAACCAAAGTCGCGTAGCCAGCGGAAAAGATCGTTGGCGCGCTGTTCGTCGATGGTGTTTTCCAGCTGTGGTACTACCGTTTGGCCTTGCGCTAGTTTTTCGATCGCTGACGACGACCACCAAACCCGTGGTAGATAGACTCCGGCCAGGTGACAATAGTCGTGCGCATAGATGTTGCAGAACGTCGCGGTGGAGGTTGGCTGATAACGCTTGTTGGTGGCCTTGTCCACTGACAGCCAGTCGATGATCGCTGCCAGTTCCGCGCGCAGTTCCTCAGGAGTTGCGCCCTTGCGACCTGGCTGATTTGGTTCATTGAGTGAATGCGCATCAGCCGGCCCGGTCCGTTTTGTTACGGTGCCTGGTTTGCGCGGCATGATCACTGCAACTATGCCTGTCGTGGGCGGATCTTCAGCCGGCACAGGCACCGGCACAACGGGTGAATCCGGTGCGGGTTTGAGAAACTCCGAGGCCGCAAAGCCATGAAAGTGAGCGCCTGACAGGCTGGTCTCGACCTCAAGGAAACCGTTGATTTTTTGATTGGACACTGCTTGTACGAGCTGTCCATCGGGAAGGCGCGCGATTACGTTGGCGTTCGGATCATTCTTGTCGACTTTGGGTTCGCTCCGCAGTCGCAAAGGACTCTCCTTCACGTCAACTACGAAGATGCGACCCGTCGCATCAATCGGACTAGGCGGCGGCACGATAGCATGACCAGGATCTGGAGTGGAGAATGCAGCCGGCGCTACTCCATCAACCGAGACGGTCTTCGAGAGGCGAATGAAATCGAAGACCTGCTCACCATAGAACTTCCCACCCGCTGGCCTGAATCCCTGCTGCAGTCCTTTGCTGGCACGAAACCGACCGGTACCAATGTTGTAAGCGATGGCCACGCAGGCCATTTCAAAATCGGTCAACGAAGTCTTGCTACCAAACCCAATGCCCGCCTGCGCGTGACGTAGCTCTGCAAGACACTTTTCCAGGCAAGCATCAAAGTTTGCGTAGCGCTTCTCCAGGAAGTAGTCGGGTTCGTTTTTGAAGAACTGCAAGTCAAACTGGAAGATGCCAAAGCCATGACAGAACTTGTTCGGATTGGTGGCCGGCTTTTGGTAGCTCTTGACGAAGGCGGCCATGTCCACCAAGGCCTGGCGGGCAAGATCAAACATTTGCGGACCCTGAGCTGCCGCAATCAGTTCTGACTTTGTCCTGGGGAAGGCATTGCGGCCCGCGGATGAATCGAGAGTGTCGCCGACGCACAGCTCAAGGATTCGCTCAACTGAAAGTTGCTGTTTCCGTAAGATGGGCCAAACCTCACCCGTTTCCTGGCAAGCCAACGCGGTAAGCAGGTCGAGTGTGAAGGGGGAACCTTGCACTGCGGCTTCGATCTGGCTGTGAAAGTTTTGCTTGAACCAACGCATGTCCTCGGTGGTAGGCATTTGTTTGCGTCCTCCTTGACGTGATTATCCTGGGTGATAATGCGAGGGTGCATTGCTCAATTCAGAGGCTGGCTGTGGAGCCTGCTCAATATTGCTACTTGAAGCAGACAGTCAAGCGGTTGGTTGGCGAGAGTCAACCGAGACCACCTGTTTGACAGGTTTATCTCTACCCATGATGTCATTACGGGTCGAAGTATTTCAATCTTTTTAATTCTTGGTATCATCATTTTCCTAATCGAGTTTGCCGAGAGAAGCGCCAGGCGATCGAAATACCTGGCGGAAGCGAGGGAAATTTTGTCCGGGACTGAATCGATCAACACACTCGTCTTTGACTGGGATGGGACCCTGGCTGACTCCGCCCGCCTCGGACTGGCTGCCTTTCAGAAGACATTTGCTGAACTGGAGGTCGCGTTTCCCCTCGATGTTTATGAGGCGACCTACTCACCTAACTGGTATTCAACCTACGAAGCGTTGGGACTGCCCAAAGAGAAGTGGCGGCTGGCCGACGAGCTGTGGCTACAGCACTACGGCGAGGAGACAGCGCCGTTGCTTGATGGCGTAGCCGAGACGTTGCTCGGGTTACACCGCAGGGGTTATCGCCTGGGAGTGGTCACCAGTGGGACAGAGAGGCGAGTGCGTCGAGAGCTGGACCAGTCCTCGGTGAGTGAGCTATTGAGCGTGGTCGTTTGCAACGAACACATTGTGAACAAGAAGCCTCACCCGGAAGGTTTGCAGTTGGCGTTGGGCCAATTACACAGTCGGACGGAGGAAGCAGCCTACGTAGGAGATGCGCCGGAGGATATTGAGATGGGCCGCACTGCGAAAGTGCTGACAGTCGGCGTGCGGAGTAACTATCCGAGCAGTGCGCGGTTGTTAGGTGCGGCGCCGGATATCTATCTTGATTCGATCAGGGAACTCACGGCCCACTTTGGTCCATTAGAGTAGATAGAGAACCCGGAGCGGCAGCGACGGGATGCTACGATCAACTTACAGACAGCTCGAAAGTACCAAAGTTGATCGTAACACCCCGTCGCAACCGCGCCGGGTTCTCTACTGTCTATCTAGAACGTGAACTTCACTGCCA
>DATFRK010000783.1:0-10366 GCA_035263325.1 Pyrinomonadaceae bacterium
GAAGATTCGTATCGCGTCGAGTTTGACGAAGCGGCCTTCACGGAGGCGACAACACTTCAAGACGTCGAGAAGTTGGTTCGTGAAGGCAAACCTGACGAGCCGTCGCAGTATCAGTACCCCCGCTGGCAGGAACGTTGGCCCAACAGTTGGCTACGCGTGGTCCTCTTCTACCTGGTTGTTTGGCCTTTCACCAGGGTTATGGCGCGGGCCACAATTCGTGGTCGGAATCGCCTGGCGAACATAAGTGGTCCACTTGTTTTTGTCTGTAATCACGTCACGCTGGCTGACCACGCCCTGGTGCTATTGGCGCTGCCACGAAAGTTTCGCCGCAGACTGGCAATCGCCATGGATGGCGAGCTCTTGAAGCAGTGGCGCTATCCGTCTCGCGATATCAAACTGTTTACTCGCCTGGTGCAGCGAGTTGAGTACTTATTGGTGGTGCTGTTTTTCAACGTGTTCTCGATGCCGCAGAAGAGTGGCTTCCGGCGTAGTTTTGCCTTTGCCGGGGAGCTGATGGACCGCGGCTACAACATCCTGATCTTTCCCGAAGGAGAACGGACCAAGCACGGCGAGATGAATCCCTTCCGGCCCGGTACTGGCTTACTCATTTCACAACTCAACGCAGCCGTGGTGCCGCTGCGTCTTGACGGCCTCTGGGAACTGAAACAGGCTGGCAGACACTTCGCGAAACCTGGTGAGGTGTTAGTGACGATCGGAGAGCCAATCAGTTACGCAAGAGGCACCGAGGCGGAAGTCATCTCGCGAGACTTGCAGACCAAGGTAAAAGACTTATGACCCGTAACATTGCTGATTGCCAAATGCCGACGGGTGCTTTTCTTGACACCAATCGGCATTTGGCAATCCCTTTCAATGTCGTTGCAGAAATGCGAGGGTTCGTTGGTTGAACTCCTCAACTTTCTCGTACAACGCCCCGTGAGTGCAGCCGGCAAAGATCAAAAGCTCAGAATTGCGAATATTATTCTTCATGGGATCGGCAAAACGAGTGGAGGTTAGCAGATCGTTTTCTCCAAACGTTATCTGCGTCGGCGCTGTGATTCGTCCCAACTGCGCTTCGACATCGTGCGCCACGACGGCGTTTGACTGCTGAATGAATGCCGCCACCGGTTGCTCAGGACGGCTACGCACAAAGTCAGACAATGCCTGGATATAGTCGGGCTTGGCCTCATACAACTCGGGCGTAAGGCACCACGGAAAAATAGCGTTAATGATGGTTTCGGGCATGCTGTTCAATGCTTGAGCGGTTACCTGCCAACCGCTTACGACTACTTTTAAGAAAGCATCTGTTTTGGTCCAGGCACTGTGTAACGATAATGACTTCACTTTGTCTGGGTACTTGGCGGCGAGCCACATGCCGGCAGCGGCACCCAATGACACGCCTGCAACATGTGCTCGCTGGAGACCGAGAGCCTCCATGAACCGAGCGACATCGTCCGCATAGAGCTCGGTGGAATGCGCACCTTCGGGTTTGTCACTTTCACCCGTACCGCGAAGGTCGAGGGTGATGCAGGTAAAGTGTTTGGCGTACTCGGGGACCTGAAAAGCGTAGCAGGCATTGTCAGCGGCCAGGTAGGGAATCAGGAGCAGAGGTTCTCCACTTCCCTGTTGCTCATAGTTGATGGTGATGTTGTTCGCTTTAATCTTAGGCATTAGGTCTCCTTGCGGTTTTAGTTAACTTGCGGGGGAGTCGTTTCGGTCGCGCGAGGTAACGCCGGGTCGTTGTTGAACTGCGCCGAGGAATTTGCCCTCTTTTTGTTAATGCGTCAATATGCGCGCGGAATCTAACAGCTGTTCCCGCTGACAGCTGAAATCCTCATTTCGGGAGAAACAACCATGCAATCCAAGATCACGCTTAATGGCCTCAACTTCCACGTCTTACACGAAGGCACTGGACAGCCCGTGTTGCTGCTTCATGGGTTCCCTGACTCGTCGCGATTGTGGAGAAACCAAATTCCCGCGCTGGTTAAGGCTGGTTTCCAGGTGATTGCTCCTGACTTACGAGGCTTCGGGGAGTCTGACAAACCAATTGAGACAGAAAGCTATGCACTGCCCCTGATAGTGGGAGACGTGCTCGGTATTCTCGAGCAACTGAATGCTGGACGAGTTCACGTGGTTGGGCACGATTGGGGTGCGGCGGTGGCCTGGTCGCTCGCGGCGCTACAACCGGATCGAGTGGATCGCCTGGCAGTTTTGTCGGTGGGCCATCCGGCTACATTTTTCAAAGCAGGTCTCGAGCAAAGAGAGAAGTCCTGGTACATGTTGCTGTTTCAGTTCCGCGGCGTGGCGGAAACCATGATGACCAGGGACGACTGGAAGCTTTTTCGCGATTGGGTAGATCACCATCCTGAAAGTGAGCATTGGATCGCCGATCTGAGTCGTCCGGGAGCACTGACGGCAAGTTTGAACTGGTATCGGGCGAACGCTTCTCCGGAGAATTCGGTGCCCGAGCGTTGGGCACTTCCGAGTGTGAAGGCTCCGACGTTAGGAGTGTGGAGTAGTGGTGATCGGTATCTGACTGAGACGCAGATGTTACTTTCGTATCAGAATGTTTCGTCGTCTTTCCGTTACGAGAGGATCGAGGGTGCGAGTCACTGGCTGCAACTCGATCGGCCGGATTTGGTGAACGAGGTGCTGGTTGAATTCCTCAGTGGCTCGAGTTGACATAGGCTTTCGTTACCGTCGCTTTCGACGAGGAGCAGGGCAAATCCCACAGACGGGAGAGACTTTGTCAGAAATCAGATACCACCGGCTTCAGCCGGGTGGTACTTCAATTTCAACCTAGTCAAGGCTCGCCAGAATGAGGGTAGATACCACCGACTTTAGTCGGGTGGAGTTTCAACTTCTGCCATCTTTCTTCTCCGAAGAGGCCAAAATTGAAACTCCACCCGACTGAAGTCAGTGGTATCTGGAAGAGAGAATTCGGGGTCCTTGACTAGGTTGAACTTGAAGTACCACCCGGCTGAAGCCGGTGGTATCTGATTTGTGACATCGTATCTTGCCCTTGGTAACTTAGCGAAGCCCCTGCTGCCAGATGCCAATCACATTGCCGGCAGGATCGCGAAACGTTGCCACCCAAAGATCGCCTTCCGCGTACGGCGGTCTAACGACGATACCACCACTCGCGATTACGCGTTCAATTGCGGAGTCGATGCCGTGCACGTAGATGTATGGCAAAACACCAGGCTCAGCGGCGATTTCAAGGTTCGTCACCCAGGCGCCAATCATGTCGCCAGTCGCATCACTGAAACTGAAGTGATTGTCACTCCCACCGCGAAGTTGCCAGGCGAAGACTTGCTCGTAGAATTTAGCGGACTGCTTTACGTCGGTCGCCGGTATCTGCAGGTAAGAGAGGCGTCCATGTCCAAACAGGTGCTCTCCGGGCTCCACGGTATTCCCTTCTGATTCCATGTTTTTGTACTAACTTCCTTCCCGAGGGCACATCCAAATCGGTGTGATATCTGGATAGTGACGCTCGCTCACCCTGCACATTTCTCAACCAGGTAAAGGATTCTCGACAGTCTCTTTTGACTCGTTAGCTCATGCACCGCGGCGAAGAATCGCTGCAAGTGGGCAAAGCGCTCTTCGCCTTCAATACGCAGGAGATCAGCTCGATGCGTCTCTCGCGCCTGACGCCACCGCAGCGAGACCACGGCTGCATTAGGCGTGACATCCTCTTGTCGAATCAGATTCCAGCCAGCTTGTTCGATGAACTGCTCGTTGATGCCAGGAGGCACGAACAGAAATAGACCAATCAAACTGCGGAGCGCCAATTCGTCGTTCGTAACAGGACCAGTGATAACTACCGGATCAGTAAAGAGCGCCCGACCGCCCGGTCGCAAAACACGATGCCATTCCTTCAACACCTCGAGCCGGTTAGGGAAATGATTCATCGAATCGATGCACAAAAGCGCGTCGAAGGTGTTGGTTTCAAAAGGTAGGCGGACGGCGGCGTTAGCAACTTTGAAAGTGACTCGCTCACTCTGCCTGGTTCTCCCAGCCATTTCCGCAGCTGTGGCCACTCCATGTTCATTGGCGTCGATCCCTGTGACACGACACCCGGTTGTTTGAGCGAGGTAAAGGGCTGGACCTCCTGAACCGCTGGCCACTTCCAGAACATGACTTGCAGCTGACAACTTGAGCCAGTCAGCAAAGCGCTCATACTCATCGACCGTCACCCAACTGTTCTGGCCGATATCTGTCCCAAACGTCTCCTTGCGGATTACATCCAGCACTCCCTCGGTAAAGTGCTTGTAGGTACCATAGAGATCAACACGTTCCGCCATAAGATTTCCTCTTGTCAGATCCGGTAAAACTCAAGCCCGTCGTCTCAGACGAGTGCTCGTTGTGCCGCGGCAGCGCATTAGTCATACGGATGATTGAATATCGCAAGGTCGAAGCAACAACTGCGTCACGCAGAGTCCATAAATTTGGAAGCGCACGTAGTTCAACTCCCCGTTTCATCAACTCGCCCATCGGATCCTCGAAGATCTCTACTCGCTCAGGCACAACCGCGACTTGGCTCACATAATAACCTGCACACTCGTCCTGACACTCGAAGGTCTCCGGCGAGAAGTGATAACCATACAACCGGCAAGCCTGCAAACGTTTCCACCAGCCATGTTCTATTGCCACTACCGCTGTGCTTGATAGGAGAAAACGGTCTACGTCAGCTGGAGTAGTAGCGGGCCCGGCGTAGTAGGTCACCCGAGGGCACTCTCTTGGCACCAGATAGTTACGCAGATGATCTTGGTCGACAGCCCAGACAACCGGAGCATCGCAGAAGTGTGACGGGCGAGGCTCAAAGCGCTCAATTCCCTGCTCTTCGCTGATGTGGAACAACATGATTCCACCTTACGTGTGACCTGCAGTGGAAGTTGCGTAGTGTCAGGTGTTCTGTTGCTAAAAGTCGATCGGCGGAATCGAAAAGGGGACGTGTTTCAAAAACTCTTTCTGCTCTCTTGGCGAAGACTGATAATGGAGTACGCGAATGGTAAAACCACCCCTGAGGACGCCATTCTCGATGAACATCCAGTCTGAAAGCTCCTCTGGCCTGACCTGAACTCTCTCGCCTAACTTTACCGCCTTTGTATCGACCGGATCGTTATTGACCTTCGCGGAAAACTTACGCCCGTCCCACGACACTTCGTTGAGCCAAATGTGCTCTTCGTCTTCTCCGGCAGGAAATGGTTTCTTGATAGCAAACCCTGTGTGGTTTGGGTCTCTGTTTTGTAGCGCTTCAAGAAATTCGCCCTGGGTTGCCTTCGCCTTGCGGATGGCTCGGGCCATTAACTTGTCATCTTTGGCCGTTAGATAGTCAGGCTGACGCGTCGCGACGTCGGGGTCTTTCGCGCAACTCACTAGAAGTAACGTTGCCATTAGACTAAGCATCAATTTGTGCATGCGGTTAGGCTTCATCATGGGTGTTCCTCAATTGCAATCACGTTTTGAGCGACTCGGCCTCTTCTTAGAAACCTCTGCGCAACCTCAGCGTCTCGGTGTCCTCTTAGAAACTGGCAAAGGTTGAGACAGCACTGGACAAAAGGGCCTTCGGCTTTGCCGCATTCCTTGCGGAAAGCCTCTGGCTTTCCGTAGGTGTCGAATAATGTTGTTAGGCTGTGCCTCGGCGGCATAGCCGCCAATGAATTGGAGAGCGTCGACGGAAAGCCAGAGGCTTTCCGCAAGGTATGCGGCAAAGCCGCGGGTACCCGCTGTTTCATTTGGCTTGCGCGAGACCTTTGGTGAGGGGGGGTGAATTAGACGGGAGTAACTACCGACGATTCACGGGTTGATTCTTGCTCCACCTGGTGCCGTCCATGAACTCAACCTCGTTTACTCGTAACTCCAAATTATCGGTTGCTGCGGAGTAACAGACAAAGGGTTCCGACGCACCGTTGCGAAGGCCTTCCGGGAACGAACGTGACTCCAGGTAAGCGCCGCTGGTTGTCGCGGTCGAGCGCACGCAGCTGACCACAAAAGCTCGAACTGTCTGATTGCTAATATTCTGCACTAAGAAATTGACCCTGAGGCGTTCGTTGTGATCAGTGATTTCAGTACCCACGTAGCGAATCTTTAATGGCTCAGTGGTAAGCGAGTCAATTGACAGGGTGGGCGACGCCACCGAGGAAATGGGTGTCGCGACCAATATAGAAGAAGAATCGTAGACCAGCGTGACCACCTTAACCGGATGGTAGAACAAGGAACTGACAAACACGCCAATGGCAAAGGTTAATAGGCCAACGAAAGCGCGGATCAAATTACGGTTCATAAGCTATCCTTTCGCAGCTTGAGGTTTTGTTGGCCTCTGCCGGAGGAGACAGTTGCACCGAGAATAATGCCCCGAGAAACGTCCCTGAGTCTACCTTTTTCGGACAAGCGAGATGCTCTCGTGCACTTGCGGGACAAACCCTTGATTGAATGCAGCGACGATTGAGGCCGGCGTGAGTACGCGCACTACTTCATCTGATGCCGGCATCGAGATCTGCGCTCCATATCCTGCAAAAGTCCAAGGATAGAGGGCACCATGCCACAAGAGTTGCGCCGCTCCATTTCGGTCAATGAAAGTGCCGGAGGGCAGTAGCCCAAAATTCGACTGGTAAGATTGCTTTCCGCCGCCGCGCAGCGCCCGCTCCAAATGGAGTTGCCGATCGATGTCGTCGGCGCGCACCTTTTCGCCTTTCGCTACTTGCGGGTTGGCCATCGACCACGCCTCGCGGAATTCGTTGTAGCGTTGCCGCCGGCACTCTGCGCAGGGGCGATGACCGGCAGCGAAAGCGGTTGCCTCATCCAGAAAGAAGAGTTCGCTATAACGGTGGGGCGTGAAGACTCGACGGTATCTGTCTTTGAAACTCAGGTGGCAAGTTATCCAACGCTTCAAGCGCCACTGGGCCACAATTTCACGCGCGTCGTTGTGCAGAATCCCGCGGTTGCCCATCCAAGCGCCGCGGTCTTTCACAGCGCGGAGCTGACCGTACGGATCGACGCGATTTTGATAAGGCACCCGACACTCCCGGAATTTACGTACGACTCAGGATATCCAGGTCATGACCTTTGCCGCGACTTTCCAGCCTCGCTCATCCTTACTGAGTAGCACGAAATGACCAGCGCCACACAAACCGCCGCACATTCGTCCCGTGTAAACGAGAGCCTGATCCAGTTCAGCGTTGAAGCCAACGTTCGACATATCGATGGTTCCTGAGGACTGAGGATACCTGCGGTAAAACGCGTTCCACCCGCTAACGATCCCTTGCTTGCGAAACACCTGATCAAGCTCTTTCGATCCGACGATTACATATTTGACAGGAAGGGTTAGTTGCCTGGTTACGGGGAAGCATTTCCTTTTCTCCAAATTGAATTGTTCTATCGTATCGGGTTGCAGCGATGGCATCTGGTTGAATGTCCATTGGTCCGCGTCGGCGCCAAATCTCGGCGCCTGATCCGGCGTTGCAATGTCGCATTCTGCCTGCTGAATCACGAGCAGCTTAACGTCGTTCTCAACATACATGTCCCTTAGGAGCGCCGAGTAGACAGCGTACTTTTCCGCCTCAATATCCATTGAAGAGGGAGTTTTCGACGGGATTACTGTGACTTGAATTTGCGGCTTTGGGGGAGCAGTTTGCCAGGTGATTCGCCAGATTGCCGCGCTGACCAGGCCCAGGGTTAGAGTGATTACACTAACAGCAATATAAACTAACTTCCTCATGGAAAACGTACCTCCACATTCGAGCTTTTAGGTCTAACTTATTAGACGCCCGTCCTCCACTTTGGTTCCTCATGTTAGCGTAAGACTAAGATCCTCCGGCGCGCTTTGCGCGCAGGATTGAGCGTACGGTGACTTTTGTAGGTTGGACCTGAACCCATCCACCAACTGCCGAGACTGGGTCAAAAACTCGGATTAAACGTCAGTTTTTGTTCGTGATCGTTCGTGTGATTTCGTGGATCGTCTGTTATTGCTACCAAAAATGTACGATCCACGAATCACACGAACTATCACGAACGAAACCAAGAGGGGAAATTCGGTTTTTGACACAGTCTTTTCCCTTGGTGGTATTTTTGACTTCTGATACCGCCAGCAAATACTTCGCGAGGGGACTGATGAGATTTATCGTCTGGGTACGCATGCGGGAGTTCTATTGTATCCAGCCTTACGCATCACGCCGGATGTACGCACCTTGAAGGGAACGGCGGGGTTGATCCGTCAAGTTTGCGGGGTGACCAGGTGTCCATAGTGTCAATGAGATTTGCGAGCTGGAGCCATTGCAAAGTAAACAACGTTCGGTGCGTCTGAGCGAGCAGCGGCGATGTCAGGATGACCATCTCCGTCGAGGTCATTGATGGCAAAACCGTAAACCGTACCTTTGTTATCGCCAAACGTCACCGGGATAAAGTTTCGCCCCGAGCTATCATTGAAATACACAACAGACGGCGACTCAACATTGCCAACAACGATGTCGACCGCCCCATCAAGGTTTAAGTCACCAACCGCAAGCGCGTACGGCGTGGTTTTTGTGTTCGCCAGGGCCATCGGTGGCGAAAACCCGCTGCCTCGCTGCCCAAAATAGATGAAGGCGCCATGCTGCTCATCGATTGCGACGATGTCCATCACTCCGTCGCGATTAAAGTCAGCTGCCTGCGCCACGCGAATGGTCGCGTCAGGTGGGCCAAAAGGAATGTGTTTGCTGAAATCACCTTTGCCATCGTTCAGGTAGACATTGCTCTGCCCGCCGTCCCGATGGGGCACGATGAGATCGATAAAGCCATCCTGGTTCATGTCGGCAGGCGTGGCCGTGGTGCACGACTCGTGAGAAAAGGCGCGGCAGTCAGCGTCGAAGTGTCCCTTCCCCTTATTGAAGCACACGTAGTTGGCACCCTTGCTGTCCTCATAACGATTCGCCACGATAATGTCAGGCAAGCCATCACCATTGAGATCTGCCACGCTGGCATTTCGCGTGGGCCAGTCGGGCCGACCGTAGGTAGAAAGCAACTGGAAATTGCCCTTGCCGTCGTTGGCATAAACACGCTTCGGATCAGGCGCATCGTTGCTTATAACAACATCAAGATCGCCATCGCGGTCGACGTCGGCGAGTGTGCCCGAATACGAGCGGTCGGCAAGCTCGCTGAGATTGTGGGCCGAGCGAAAGTGACCGTGGCCGTCGTTAAAGAGTACCCGGTCGACCAGGGGCCAATGACGTCCTTTAGCCAGCACGAGATCAGGAAAGCCGTCCCCGTTCAGATCGCCAATGCTAACGTTAGCAGAGGTTTCAGCTGTCTCCTCGAGCAACAACATGCGAGTGAAAGTTGGGAGACTGGAAGGTTCAATAGTTCGCTGCGACAGGAACGCGAGCACAGCATCGTTGAAGGCCTGTGCCTGATCGTGTTGCATCCAGTGGGTGGCCTGCGGAATCGATAGAAACTTTGCTCCTTTGATACAACGGGCCGTCACTTCCGCGATGCGTTGTAATCCGGCCGGGCTGCGGCTGCCAGACAAGACCAGTACCGGCACACCGATGCGTTGCGCCTCGTCGCAGGTAAACGGAGGACGGTGAGACGTATAGTCCAACTTGAACGCGGGTGCGTTAGCGATCAGCATCTCTCGTACTTCCGCCGAAGCCTTCTCGAACTCTCCAGGCGCGACATGTGCTGCATACGTCCGCGCAATCCGTTCCGGATCGCCGTTGGCGAACGCTTCGTTTACTTTGGCCCGAATTGCCTGTGCTTCCTTGGCTACTGATTCGTTCTCCGGCGAACCCATCAGCACGCTGGAAACAGCCGGTTCCGCTAATACGAGTGTCCGCACAAGCTCGGGATGTTGCAGCGCGAGGTTGAGAGCGACCGCGCCTCCGAACGAATGCCCGACAATGTTTGCTGGAGCAAGCGCCTTTGCCTTGATGATGGCGGCTAGATCCTCGGTTTGGCTCTCGACGCTGGCATCTGTGTCCTGGCCCGGCGGGAGGTTCGGCCAGTGATAGCGCCGGCTATAAGCAAACACGTGATAGCGCTTCGCCAGTGATTCCATCTGCATGGACCACTCGCGATAGTCCCCAACCGATCCATGGACGAGAACGACTGTCGGCCCAGCGCCCTGTTCGAGATAAGTGAACGAGGTACCGTTGACCGTGACCTTTCCAGTCTCAAGCGAAAATTCTCCCGCCCTGAACAACGCCAGGAATGCGACAGCAATGAGCGTGGCACAGAGTCGCGACATGTCATTCAATCTGTGAGCAAGTTTACCTATTCAAGATTGGCAAATACTCCTGCCATGGTCCAACTGCTTCTTTATACTGCTTCGACATCACGCGAACTATTTGCCCAATGTGGCCCAGATCATGTACCACCCAGGTCGACAGCAACT
>DATFRK010000784.1:0-7693 GCA_035263325.1 Pyrinomonadaceae bacterium
TGTCACGATGCTTGCGGCTGTGGGCGGCTGATACCGAGTTTGCGCATGCGATGATTGAGTGTGGTCCGGTTCATCCCCAGTCGAGCAGCGGCCCCGGTTGGCCCGCCAATTACCCAATTGGATTCGCCAAGGACGCGAAGAATGTGATCGCGCTCTACGGCTTCAAGCGTGGTAGCTCCATTCACATGGTTGGAGACCCGAGTTGCTTGTTTTAGCTCGACCAAGGGCATTTCGAGACTCGAACCGCGCGAGAGAATGACGCCCCGTTCGACCAGGTTCTGCAACTCGCGGACGTTTCCCGGCCAGTGATACCTGGTGAGGGCGGCCATTGTTTCCCTGGGCACACTATTGATGGGCTTGTTCATTTGTTGCGCAAATTTATGAGCGAAGAAATTGACCAGCAGAGGAATGTCTTCCGGTCGTTCGCGCAATGGCGGCACCAGGATCGGAAAAACATTCAGACGATAAAACAGGTCACTACGGAACTTCTTCTCAGCTACCAGTTCCGACAGGTCGCTGTTCGTGGCCGCCACGACTCGCACATTCACACTCATTGTTCGCGAACTACCTAACCGTTCGAATTCATGTTCCTGGAGCACGCGCAGCAGCTTCGACTGCAATTCATGCGGGATATCCTCGACCTCATCCAGAAAGATCGTCCCCAGGTGGGCGAGTTCGAAACGTCCCACGCGTCGATCGATTGCCCCGGTAAATGCGCCCTTCTCGTGGCCGAAGAATTCACTTTCGAGGAGTCCGGTGGGGATCGCCGCACAATTAACTTTCACCAACGTACGCTCGCGTCGTTGGCTCAGGTTGTGGATGGCGTGGGCGATCAACTCTTTGCCGGTGCCGGTCTCGCCATAAATCAGCACCGTTGAATCAGTGCGGGCAACGGTTTCAACCTCCTGCAGGACGCGCTTGAGGGCGGGGCTATTGCCAATAATTTCCTCGAAGTTGTACTCGGTGCGAATCTCCTCTTCGAGATAAAGCTTTTCTTCCTTCAGCTGGTTCTTTAGCGCATCGATCTCGCGAAAAGCGAGGGCGTTCTCCACCGCAATTGCAACCTGCTTTCCTACCTGTTCCAGTAATTCGGAATCGGCTGGTGTGAAGGCGTTTTCTCGGAGCGAGGCGACGCCCAGGATCCCGAGGGCGCGATCGTGAGAAATAAGCGGCACTGTGCAACTCGATTTCAGGCCCGCACGCCGCCCCACTGGCCCCGCCAAATTGTCTCCATTTCTCATAACGGGCTTGCGGCTGGTAAACGCTAGTCCGCCCGCTGTTCCTTCGAGCTCAACGATCTCATCTTCAACAAAGACGTCCTCATCGGTAGGAAACTCCAGGGCTGTCACGCGCAATTTGTCGATCGACCGATCGTACAAAGCCAGACCGGCGGCGTCGTGTGGTAGTACGCGTCTGAGACACGTCGACACCGAAGTTACGAGTCCTCGGAGATCGAGGTTGGAAACCAGGGTGTTGTTGATTTCGAGCAGAAGCTGCGAGCGGTCGCGTTCGTGGGTTAGCTTATGTTGGTAGCATTGCGCCTCGATCGCGACTGCAATCTGAGAAGCGACGAGTTGGGCGAATTCCAGGTCAAACTCATCGTACGCGCCCACCTCCTCGCTCCATATATTAAGGACACCGAGTCGCTGGTGGGCGGTGGTCAACGGAATGCTACACAGAGACTTTACCGGCTTATCGCGCAGGATTTTGGCGACCGGAAACCTGTCTTCCTGGTCGAGATCTCGTATTGCCAGGGGTTCCTGATTCTGCCAGACCCAACCGGCGATCGAACCTTCAACCGGGATCTCAGACGGCGCTTCCCACTGGATCGGCTCGCAAGTCTCCAACAGGTGCAGTCTCATGACTCCCTTAGCGCTGTCCTGGAGCATTACGCCGAGATTGCGAAAATTGAAGAGATTTTGCAGCCGACAGGCAAGATCGTGAAATAGCTCAGACAGTTCCCGGTGTGACGCAATGGCTTTGGAAAGCTCAAGAAGTGTCAGATATTTTTGGGTTTGGACCTCTGCTGGGGCGACCTCGAGAGAGTGAATGTTCACAACTTGTGTCCCGTATGATGGCGCGTTCTTACGTTAGTAGCTGAACTATTGCGGGCTTCCGTTTAGTAAACAGAGAATACTTGAGCCAGTGAGCTTCGGACAACTGGCCAGACCGGTTTGACGAATTGGTTACTGGTGGTTGAGTTGCGCCAGGCCACTGCGGGGTTGTGCGAACTGGTTAAAGCGGCAAGGTCATTGCCGAGTCGAGTCGATTGGTTGCACGAAATCGTCTTTAATCTGCGGTAGAAGGACGAAGGGACGGAAGCCAAAAATCAAGGGGTGAAACGCTGACCACCTTTGACCAAGTGACAAGATACGGTCATTCGTGCGCTTTTCTGGACGTTCTGTTTTTGATTTCGTCACAGTTTTGGCGTAGCCGGTCCGTTGGCAAGCTAATTGCCATGGGTCGGAGCGAAGGGGATTGTGTCGTGCTCAGGATTACTCTTAGAAACGACTCGGAGGGTAAGCGCTTGGTCGTTGAAGGCAAGCTCGCCGGCGAATGCGTCGGCGAGCTTGAGAAGTGCTGGAATTCATTGGGATCCGACTATTCTCCTGAAAACATCCTGGTGGATCTCAGTTGCGTCAGTTTCATCGACGGTAATGGGAAACAACTTCTTGCCCAAATGCACGAGAAGGGAATTCGCATTGTGGCGAACCGCCTGATGCCAAAGTGCATTATCGAGGAGATCGAAGGAACACCCTTACTCGACTGCCAGCCCCAGAACGGCGACGCTATTTCTTCTTAGAGGAACTCTTCTTTCGTGGCACCCGGGCACCAGCCGCGCGTGCTTCGGAAAGCCCGATCGCAATCGCCTGCTTGCGACTGGTAACTTTCTTACCAGAACGTCCACTCTTCAACGTCCCAGCCTTTTTCTCGTGCATTGCTTTTTCAACTTTGTCTGACGCTTTCTTACTGTACTTGGCCATGTTTCCTCCTCAATGCCTGTTGGTCCTACGTCCTTCAGGAATGCGCAGCCCGGCCGGTTTTTGTCGTAGAGTCTCGATCGATCAGTTTCGAGAAGCGGCTCTGCTTACCGTCCTTCGTTTCATTCTGGTATAGGAAAGCCAGGTTGTTGCTGTCGAACGTTTGGAAAAACTCCTCCCAGGTAACGGGCTCCAACGTCTCTTCCCCGGAGAATCCGGGATAGTCGATTCTTAACACGCCAATGCTTCCTGATTTCTTCGTGCCTTTGACGCAGGCAGGATGACCACCACGCTCTTCGACCCAGCGACGGATCGTTTCATGACTGGTGGTTACTTTTGAGTCTGCTGATTCTTTTGGCATCTGACCCTCCCTTGTGTGTGTAAAACTCAAGCGGCAGGGCTATTAGTTGGTTGGTAGCCCTGCGACCTGAGCAGATTGTCCGTGAGTTTAGTAACCCGTCTTCACCATCTTGTCTTTCGGCGCGGTGGCGGCGGTGGCATTACCCAGCTGGTCTTCAACCGTCAACGTTTGCAGCCTTGGTGTTCCCTTCAGGCGACCGGCGACAACAATTGTGTAGAACTTGCCTTTTTCAAAGTTGGCACTGGGCACCGTCAAGATTGGTTGTTGCTGACCTTCCTGCCGCACTTCCAACGTCACTCTCTTCGTAGGATCTACATCCATGTAGTTCGTGTCCTTCTCGAAGTTCACCCCGGAAAACAGCTTCTTGTTGTCCTGTTTATCAACGAC
Source organism: Pyrinomonadaceae bacterium (assembly GCA_035263325.1). Lineage (GTDB taxonomy): Bacteria > Acidobacteriota > Blastocatellia > Pyrinomonadales > Pyrinomonadaceae > PSRF01. The sequence goes on from DATFRK010000784.1 coordinate 3,730, forward strand.
ATCAATCTCGCCCGCATCAGGCGATGCATGTATCACGCGCAACTGTGCCTTGTCGGTCGGTGGGTTCGTAAGGTTGTCGTTAATAATATAGAACGTGGTCTTGTTGTTATTGTCAGGCATTACCACCAGGGTGTAGTGCTTGCCGGCGCTTAAGCCCTCGCTATTTTCAGCTAACGGTTGAGCTGAGTCCTGACCAGCTGGACGAAGGCGAAATGTGAATCGCTGATCCGGCACTTCTTGATACGGAGTCACGCTCTTAAACGCGACCGCGTCAAAGACCTTTTGATCGTTAGCAAAAATATCGAATGAGGCGTTGCCAGGGGCAGCGTTGATTACGCGGACAAATGCTTTCTCACGCGCCGTCGCATCTTTCGCCGGAGCGGCTGATGACGTTCCATTGCCGCTGGTCGTTGTTACTGATTGAGTCTGTTTGGGCTCGCTGGAGCAGGCGCCCAGAACTAAGAGCGCACTGATGAGCAGACCCAACTTAATTCTTCGGTTCATATAAATCCACCTCCTTGATGGCCCCAATTGTTTCAAAGGGATTAACCCCTGTGTTGAAGGAACGGGCTTTACAGACACAACTGCTGTTCCAGCTTACATCTTGGTTTGCGGCAAGCAGTTAGAGGCTTTTGGGACGAGGGCGGGTGCAGCGCAGAAACAAAATGATACGGCGCTGATCGTTAAAAGGACATCTCTTGCGGTGATTGGGGCTCGTGGACTCTTTGTCAGCCAGTAGCCTTACAGAGCTCGCACTCGCTATGACACAGCTAATGATTTGACGGGAAAAACAAATATGAGGAGCGGCTGACCACTCCTCCTAAGCTATACCAATTCTGTTGCTGGCTGTTACAACCGTCTAGGCGATAGTGATTGTCATGGCGGTCAGGGCACCACCTTCGCCTTTAGTGGCAATGACCACCACCGCGTCATCAGCTTTGATGTCAGCGGCTTTGGCTGCCTTGCCGGCTTTGGTGATCTTGGTCTTACCGTTGAGCGCGATGGTCTGCTCAGCGTTCTGATCATCGACCACCGTTAACGCATCGGCCGTAGCTGATTTCACTTTGCCGTTGATCGTAATGGTGTCCTCTTTTTGCACTGGCTTGTCCTTCGACGGTTTGGCGCCGCCCATTTCTTGAGCCATTGCTGGAGTTACGGTCAAACAGACTGTGAAAACGAGCCCGATGCAAAGGCTAAGAATAGCCTTCGCGGAAAAGAATTTGTGCATTGATCCTCATCCCCCTTTTTCTTTTTGGTTGAAGTTGCTATCGGGACGTTGATGCTCTCCTAATCCGGTCAGTCATGACGGACGGACAGGACTGGAGAGGAGGTAGTCATTGTGGGTCACCGCAAAACGCATTGGGTTACCGGCTACTTGCGTTTATCTTGCGAACCAGTGCACTGGAATCGGGATAGTTTTGTGACGCAACGTGATGGTGTGAGGATCGAAAGACGTTTGCAATCTTTCGGTTTCAACTCAAGCAGTGAGTGTACTATTCAGTACAGTGAGCGTACTCACGCAGCGAGCGTTCCCGCGCATATCTAGCAAGACGGCAACCATCAAATCAAAATTGCAAAACTCGAAAATCAAAAATTACCGAATTCCCACGAGGCCCTGCACAGACTGAATCAACTTCTCTGAATCGTAACCAACTCCATCTTTGAATACGATCTCGACTTTCTCGATGTCACTAATGGTTGCCGCCGGATTGCCCTTGACCACCATCAAGTCTGCTTGCTTGCCCGTGGCGATGGAACCGATGCGCGCATCCTCGCCCAAAAACTTCGCGCCATTGAAGCTGGCGATCTTGATTGCTTCTACTGGAGTGAATCCCGCCTCGACAAGTAATTCAACTTCACGTTGGTCGCCGAAGCCCGCCACAATGCCGCCATTACCGGTAGGATCGAGACCAGCGATCAGCAGGCCGCCAGCCTGGACGAACGCGCGTTCAAACTCCATCACTTTCCGCAGCAGCGAAATGTAATTCGTCTCCGAGGAAACACGAGCGCGTGCCTGCAAGTAACGCACGCGTGCATCCGTCGACATCACGTTGAGCACTCGTGGATTCAACAACGCACTAGCTGCGCCAATTCCATTTTGGGCCAGTGAGGCGCCCGCAGCTTCAAACACCGGCAGCGTTGAAGTGATGGCTACATTTCTTGTCACGAGCGTGCGAATCGTTTCCTGGACCGGCGCGCTACTCAGATCAAGTTGACGAAGACTGGCTTGGACCGCACCACCAGCTGGACATTGATCTGGTTGCTTGTTAGGGACGAATTCCGAGTCGACCATCAAACCGTGTTCAAGATTATCGATACCGATCTCAGCCGCTTCGCGAAAACCAATCGAACAAAGATGACCGGTCACTTTCAAGCCGCGTTTGTGTGCCTCCTCGACAGCGGCGCGCAATTCGTCGCGAGTGATGTTCATGTAGGCCTTGTAAGAGGTAGCGCCTTCGTCAGCCCAGAAATTCACCATGCGCCGGGCATCATCGGGTCCTGTAAGTTCGTGCATTACAGGTGTGAACGAGCCTACCCCTTCCAGGTACGGCGCAGTGACGTGCATCTTGGGTCCAATCATCCGCCCTTTATCAATCAAACGTTTGATTTCAAGATCGGTGTAAGGAGCTACGCTGCCGGTGGTCCGAATTGTTGTCACGCCGAGTGCGAGGTAGAGGCGCGGAAAGCTGGTACCCATGTTGGAGTACATCGGAGGTGAGCCACCCATGGGAAAGAACATGTGATCGTGCATTCCTACCAGGCCAGGAAGAACAGTGTAACCGGGCAGGTCGAGAGTTTGAGCGTTGGCCGGGATCTTCGCGGCGGCACTTGGTCCAACAGATTGAATCTTACCTTCGCTGATGACAATGGTTTGATCGTCTCGGGCAGCGGCCCCGGTACCATCGATAACTCGCAGGTGGGTTAACGCAATCACCGGTGCTTCGGTACGGATGAACTGTTGTCGGTCGGGCGCTTGTGCCAGCGCAGTTGTAGTGAAGATGAGGCACAGAGAAATAGCGAATTTGATTTTCATCAGTTCTTCAGAAGTTGGACAAGATTGTGTAGCAATTCGGCATTGTCCGTGGGTTTATGTTTATGAGCAAGGATTTTTCGCGTCCACGAGCGGTCCGTGGTCACAGAAGGCAGTCAAGCGGTGATTCAGCGCATCAAAGGCTGACGTTTGCATACAATGGACATGACCACTGACCACCCCACAGGTACAATGAGTCCACTTACATTTTGTGATATGACCACGCTGTTGAACGGGGCACTTACCTGCAGAACTCGAACAAAGTCATTGCTGCGCCCTAGCGTTTCCTTGCGCTAAACTGTTCAATCAGTTGAATAGACGACCGATGAGACGTCCAGCAATAGGCCTATATAATTTGACGCGGGTCCCGAGTGCACTCTTATTACTATTGATGGTCGTTTTTCTTACTCAAGCGACCGAGGCGCAAACGCCGTCACCACAAACTGCCACCAATCAACAACGCAGAGAAGCCAAACCTGAACTTGTCCTGCAAACGGGCAACAACAGTTCCCTGGGAGCTGCTCGCCTTGTCTTCAGTCCTGACGGACGCCTACTCGCAACTACCACCCTCCATAGCGGTATGGTCAAACTTTGGGAAACTGCGACCGGTCGCGAGTTGAGAAACCTGACCAGCGCCAACCAGGTCGCGCCCGGAACTGCGCCATTGGTCGCTTTCAGTAAGGACAACCGGCTTGTCGCCACCGCAAGCGGCGATAACACGATCAAAATCTGGGATCTCATCAGCGGCAAAGAACTACAAACGCTGGCTTCGTCCGCCGAACGCTCAGGTGAAATTCACTTCATCGCTTTTGGCGCCAACGACCGTGCGTTGGTAGCCGTCAGCGAGACGATCAGCAGCTGGAATCTGTCGAGCGGAAAAGAAGTGCGTTTGGCAACCTTGTCGCTCCCAACTGATCGCGAAGGCAGCATCTC
>DATFRK010000785.1:0-4073 GCA_035263325.1 Pyrinomonadaceae bacterium
GGTTTACAGCGATCAGCTAGCGGAGCTTGCCGCCGACTTAGAACACGGCATAGTGAGTAAAGAACAATACGAACAGGATCGTGACGAGATCGAGCGCCGTCTACTCGAAGATGCGTCGTCAAGTACAAGTGGCGGTAGAACTCCCCGCGCTGCTGCTAAGAAGCCGCAGAGCGCATATGTGCTGGCAGTTCTGTTGCCACTGGTTGCGGTAGTGTTCTACTTGAAGGTTGGTGACTTTAAAGCAATTTCTAATCCGACTGCGCAGGCAATGGCGAGCGCTGGCGGGACTGCTGGGGCTGGCGCAAATGATTTTACGCAACAGAGAATTGAGGCGAATGTCGCAGCCCTGGCCAAACGTCTCGAGAGCAATCCAAACGACGCTGATGGTTGGACGACCTTGGGCCGTTCCTATACCACCATGGAAAAGTTTCCCGAAGCGGCCAAGGCCTATGCAAAGGCAAACGAGTTGAAACCAGGTAACGCCGATTTGCTCACGGACTACGCATTTGCGATGGCCATGGCCAATGGCCGGCAACTACAGGGCGAACCGATGTCCTTGATCAACAAAGCTTTGCAAATTGAGCCAGACAATGCAAAGGCACTGCAACTTGCCGGTAGTGCCGCTTTTCAAGCGAAGGACTATCAGAAAGCAATTGATTACTGGGAACGAGTGCTGAGTAAGGTTCCACCCGGATCTGATCTAGCACAATCTGTCCAGGGTCGGATCAGCGAGGCGAAATCGCTATTGCCTAAAAAGTAAGTCTTAATCCTCAACTACACAAACGATGAACAGAGAGAATCTACTATTCGGCATAATCGGTATTTTGTTTGGTTTTATCGTGGGTTTCATGTTGGCCGGGTCGATGAGTCAAAAACCCGCGGTGGTTAGCTCGGGACCAGGGACTGCACAAAATCTTCCTTCAGACCATCCACCCGTTGGTGACAACGCCGGCGGCCAGGGTAATCCACAGGCAATCTTCGCCCAGGTGCAGGCGTCGATCGAGAAGGCGCGTAAGGAGCCTAAGAATTTTGACGCCCAGGTGAAGGCGGCCGAACTCTACTACCAGATTCAACGCTATGATCAATCGATCGAGTTTCTCTTAAAGGCAAACGAACTCCAGCCGACTGACTACCAGACCGTCGTAAATCTCGGCATGGTAAATCTTGATGCCGGTCACTACGACAACGCCGAGAAGTGGTACAACGCTGCTATGAAGATGAAGAGTGATGATGTGCAGGTGCTTTCCGGGCTAGCTGCGGCAACTCTGCAAAAGGGCGATGCGAAAGCGGCGGAAGATGCAATTGCGAAACTTGAGAAGGTGGATCCAAACAGTCAGGACTTACCGCAATTTCGCGACAAGTTGGCTAACTTAAAGTCAGGCAAGAAATAACCTTCGAGGTCGCCACACGCCAAAGCTAGGGCTGGATCTGCATCTTCGTTACATGCAGTAGCAAGATTCGATCAATCTTTCCATCCTTGCCCACCACAACAACCTGGCCATTTTCTACGACTACACGTCTTACCGTACTCATTGAGCGATTGATCATCGTACCGTCGTTGGTCTCAATGATCAGGCGTGGTCCAATCTCTGGCTCAGCAGCTTTTGACTCCGCAGGCTTTGGCGCAGCAGTTGCGGCAGACTCAGACGGAGTTGCTGTGGTTGTGCGATTGGAGGCGGCACTCTTCCTGGTGGTGTTGCGCGTAGGAGCTTTCGTCGGTTTGCTCTCCGGCGCCGGTTCCGTCGTCTCTGCAGAATTACTTGTCGACGCTACCGCAGGTTCGGTGGTGGAAGGTGCTTTCTCCTTAGTCTTGGCAGTGGCTGGAGTTCGTCTGCCCGTCGTTGTTCGAGTTGACCTTGGGTTGCTTCGGGCTGAAGTCGCAGGCGCTTCCGCCTTTGGCGCTGGCTCGATTACCGCTGGCTTTTCTGCCAGAGCCGGAGGGGCTGAGTCAATGGGTGCTGTCGTTGAGGATGGTTCAGGCGTGGGCGCCGAGCTGACCGCAACTGTTCCCGGTGTATTTTCCTCGATACGTGCGCCTGCTGATGAGACTCTTTTAGTCTTCTTATCGCCTCCCAAGGTCGCCGCTGCTGGCGGTGCTTCTGTCTCTTCGATGTCGGGTCCGCCAAGTATTGGTTCGAAAGAACCGCCAAAGTACAACTGGTAGGTGCCGGGATCGTCATTAGGAGTGCGTGCTTCGATCCGGAGAATCAAATCCTGGCGCTTGCGCAGGTAAATACCTTTCGTCACCGGAGTCGCACTTTCAGCATAGAGCGGCAGTTTCAACAAAGGCTGCAACGTGACTGCGGTGAACACATCCAGGTCACCATTGAGATTGTGAGTCTGAACGGTGATTAGTAGGTCGCCCGGTGTGCCGGTGAAGGCGTAGTAATGATCAGTTAGTCGCGAATCACCCAGGTCTCGAGCGACGATCTTGCCTTGCAGATTGGGACGCCGAATGGGCGCCGGCGATCCGGGATCGATCGATTGCGCCTGCCCCAGCAACGCGCAAACGAGTAGCAGAAGGGCGGCCTGAACAAACTTCGTAATAGTCTTCATGGAACCTGGAGAGGGAATCATTTCACCAGCCCGGAATGCTTAAATGAATAACAGACGTTGGCAAAAATACAGGCAAAAGCATACCAGATTTGCAGCCGCTGCTGAACTGCGATAGAGAACAGCCATTACTCAAATAGTGACCCATTGCCAGGGGCGATTCTTACTTAAATGCTCCAGCAAAGCCAAACGGCATGCCACAATCGGCAATCGCAAAACCCGCATTTTCCCGATCTGGTGAAAAATCATTTGCGGTGCAGGGTTCTGATGAGGTAAATAACCATCATTCACCGCGCGCTAGCCTAGAGCCTTTTGCACAAAGCGCCGACCCAGACTCTTTTGACTAATCTCTTAAACGTGGCACAAATCACTCTAGCAGCAGAAATCCACGGACAGAAGCAACCCGAAGTCGTTTATGACGGGCCGACAATCACCGTGGGCCGCAACCCGGCAACCTGTCAGCTTGTCTTCGACCAGAAGCAGTGGCCGACGGTTTCCCGGCAACACGCTCAGTTGCAACTAAATAATGGTCGCTGGTTCGTGACTGACACCGGCTCGACCTACGGCACCTTCCTGAACGGACAACCGATCAAGACCCCGTCCGAGTTACAGGTCGGGTCGCGAGTTCAGTTTGGGGTCGATGGGCCGATCTTTGTGGTCACGCGGATCTCTGTGGAAGCTTTTGCCAGGGAAACAATCATCGATTCGCCGCCGCCGCAATCGTTCCCGAATGTTTCCCAGTCAGATCTTCAGCCGACGCACTCTCCCCATGACAAACCTGCCGGTCCCTATGCGGTAGAGTTGTCAGGAGCTGGGACCGGACACCTGCGGCGCATCGAGCTCGGAAAAAACCCTACTCGCTTCGGTCGCGAGCCTGGACTCGAAGGTGAGATCGATGCGGCCGCGGCGATCGTTTCTCGCCGGCACGCCGAGCTCCAGTGGCGCGATAACCACTACGTACTGGTTGACCTTGGTAGTTTCAACGGCACGCTGCTGAATGGACGTCGCATCGTTGAACCGGAAGCACTAAATCACAACGACAGAATTGAACTTGGTCCTGGTGGTCCAACGATTCGCTTTCTCGCTCCCCACGCGGCGCCTGTTAAAGCACAGCCTCACCCAGATCTCGCCTCTCTCGGTGTTAACTTACCGGCTGAATTGGCTCACGCTCACTCGGGCAAATTGCAGACGATGGTCCTGGGAGCATCGGCCAGCCCGATGCAGATTACAAAAGGACTTGAATCCGGAGTCTTTGTTGAAAAATCGTTTGGGCAAACACAGCGACTGATTGTCGGTCGTGGTGAAGAGTGCGATGTACGCCTGGACGGTCTGTTAATTTCCAACCGGCATGCGGCTGTTTCGATCAGCCCTTCCGGTCTGGTAGTTGAAGACCTCAACTCCACAAACGGCACTTACGTCAACGGTCATCGCATCACTGGCCGGACTGCCATTCAAGCACAGGACGTGATCCAGATCGGGCCCTTTGTGCTGCGCGCTGATCCGCAACGTGGCGTAGCCAT
>DATFRK010000786.1:0-4164 GCA_035263325.1 Pyrinomonadaceae bacterium
CCGTCCCAGGTCAACTTGTTGAAGTAATAGCGACCTTTCAGAAAATGCTGATAGGCGTCGGTATCTTCTGTATGGCGTCTCGCCAGTCTACGCTGCTCATCCGCACTGAACTTAACCGACAACTTCGCGCACATCTCTTCAGCAATCTTCGCGGGCATCGTGAAGATGTCTGAGTACTGGCGAACATGGTGCACTCCCCAAAGATGACTGTTGTCGTGCGTCGCAACCAACTCAAGACTGATCGACAGCAACTCGTCCAACTTGGCAACTCGGCCAATTACTAAGGTCTCCACAGCCAACTCGTGACCAACTTTACGGGCGTCAATTTCACGCCCTTTGTAACGAAACGAAGAGTTGCGAGACATCACCTTAAGGCCAGCCAACTGGGAGAGACTGGTGATAAGGCTCTCGGTGATACCGTCGGCAAGAAATTCAAGCTGAAGATCCCCGTCGAGGTTGGTAAAGGGTAAAACAGCGACCGACTTGATAGATGGTACGACACTGTCGCGTACCTCTTTCACGCTGGCGACGAAGCGATAACCAAGCCACGGTACCGTCTCGATATATTGTGTCTCTCGCGGGCGTTCACCGAGTGCGCTTCTCAACGTGGAGATATTGCGCGCGAGATTTCCTTCTTCAACAACGGTGTCGGGCCATACCAGTTTCATCATCTCGGCCTTGCTTAGAACGTGTCCCGTGTTTTGCACCAACACCAACAGGATGTCGAAAACCTTTGGGGTTAAGGGCACAACTTCTCCATCGCGCAGCAGTCGTCTTTCGCGCGGGTCGACCCGAAATGGTCCAAAGTCATACTGCAAGATGCTTTGGTGAAACATGGACGTAAGCTTACCTCTGAACTCGATCTCAGGCTCACATTTAACTGATTTTTCCGAACTTTTTCCGAACTCCCGCAAGACTTGTCCAATACATTGTCGGTAACGTCTCGAATGGAAGCTCGAGCAACGTAGAATTTAAGTAATGCAGGCGAGCCGCCTGCGCTCCCACCAACGGTGATCCGATTAACAGGCACAGTAACTAACAAAAGGAGATGAGCAATGAGCCAAGTTGAAAAAGAGATCTTTGCGCTGGAGGATGAGCTAACGCGAACTGAGATGCGACTGAATGTCGATGCTCTCGATCGTATCTACGCGGACGACATCATGGTGACCGCACCAATTGGCATCTGCGTCGACAAGCAGGCGGTGATGGCTGAAGTGAACCAGGCGGCAGAAAAGGCAGTAGTGAGTACCTATGATAAAGAAGATCTAAGAGTGCGTGCGTTCGGTGATACCGCAGTGTCGAGCTACCGTATGACTGCGGCTGCAAAATTTGAAGGCGTGGAGATCAAACGTCACTTGTGCATTACCAACGTTTGGCTGAAACGCAATAGTGCCTGGCAGATAGTGGCCCGCCACACCGCGAGTCTCCCAGATGACACGCCTCCCGTTACAGAGGTGAGGCCCGAGTAGTGATCTGGAAGAGGCCTGAAGTTACAAAATACCACCAACGGCAGTTGGTGGATAGTTCAGATCCTTTCTCCGAACCGACGCTACTCAATCCAGTACTCTTGTCATCCTGTCGCGCATCCGTCCGAGAGAGGAATTTGAACAATCCACCAACTGCCGTTGGTGGGATGAAACCTAGTTGAGTGAGACCTCTTTTTTGTAGAAAGGACTTGAACTATCCACCAACTGCCGTTGGTGGTATTCGGAACTTTCTCTCGGCGATAAACACTCGATGAACTTACGGCAAGCTGTAGCAAACCAACTCATCAGACAACACACTACTGAGTGCTCGCAAAAACCCGCCGCCACCTGAGGCAACGCAGACATACTGTCGTCCATTCTTGCCTGCAAAACTCATGGGCGTCGCGTGCCCATTCGCCTCCAGTTGCGTCTCCCAGAGTTCTTTCCCCGTCTGCGCATCAAAAGCACGGAAACGGTGGTCGGTCGTCGCGGCAATGAATACCAATCCTCCGGCAGTAACGATCGACCCGCCCAGATTTTGCGTCCCCGTGTTATGCACTCCCCTGGCCTCAAGCTCATCAACCACTCCCAGCGGAACACGCCAGGCAATCTCTCCTTTGTTGAGATCAACTGCCGTCAATGTTCCCCACGGTGGTTGCTGGCACGGCCGGTTGTTCTGATCACGAAACCAGGCGTACTCCTCAAAGCGCCCACGGCGAATGTACGGAATGGGCGCTCCGGCAGGCTGCGGATTCATCACGCCAACGGCGCCGTCCTCATTCATGTTCACGTAGAGCAGGCCCGTTGTTGGATCAAACGAGCCGCTGGACCAATTACCACCACCGTGATACCCGGGAAACATTACCACCGCTTGGAGTCCCGCAGGAGTATAGAGACCTTTGTTCGAGAGTTTGTCGAACAACTCCGTGCAGTAACGCTGAGATTCGGGTGATACACGACTGATCTCATCCCGCGTCATTGATTGTCGAGCCAGTGCCGGCGGCTTAACCGGAAAAGGCTGCGTGGGCCAGGTTGCTTCGCCCGGGACATTACTCTGCGGCACAGGACGCTCTTCAACCGGATAAAGTGGCTTGCCGGTTAACCGATCGAACACAAAGACAAACCCCATCTTGGTTATCTGAGCGACCGCGGGAATAGTCCGGCCGTTGCGACGAAGGTTTACCAGCAGCGGCTGAGCAGGCAGGTCGTAGTCCCAAAGATCATGATGGACCACCTGAAAGTACCAGACGAGTTTTCCAGTAGCCGCTTCCAACGCCACCAATGAGTTGCCGAAAAGATTCTTACCTTTGCGATCACCGCCATAAAAGTCATAAGCGGGTGAGCCGATAGGCAAAAAGACCAAGCCTCGTTCAGCATCCACACTCATGGTCGACCAGACGTTGGCGCCCATCCGATCTTTCCACGAGTCACCTTCCCAGGTTTCATTTCCGATTTCACCTGGATGCGGGACGGTATGAAAGGTCCAGGCCAACTTGCCAGTCCGCACGTTGTAGGCCCGTACATCACCGCTTGGCCCCTTCGCCGGGTATTCAGGCAAGCCCCAGCCAACGATAACAAGATCTTTGTAGATGACCGGTGGTGAAGTTACGCGTGCACCCCACGAGGGATCTTGTTTAAAGCGGTCGGCACCGCCAGCCCGCAAGTCAACGTAACCAGTGTTGCCAAAATCAACGTCGGGTTTTCCGGACTCAGCCTTGAGGGAAATGAGTCGCCCGTCGACTGTACCGAGCAGGATCCGCCGCTCAACTCCCTGACCCTTTAACGAAGAACCCTCCCAGTAAGTAACTCCGCGATGCGAATTAAACTCGCGCTGCTGCTTCCCTGCCTGCGGATCGAATTTCCAGATCTCCTTGCCAGTTTCCGCATCCAGCGCGATGACTCGACTTGACGGGGTTGACAGATACAAGACTCCCTGGACGACCAGTGGCGTCGTAGAGAAGGAAGCCTGGAACGAGGCGTCACGCAGACCTAGATCCAACTCGCCGGTGTGGTAGGTCCAAATCGGTTTTAGTTGGGCCACGTTACTGCGATTAATCGTGGTGAGACGCGAATAACGAGTTCCGCCCTGGTCCCCACCGTAGTAGCGCCACTCCGAGGCACTACTTCCCCCGTTTGTTTGGCCGTACGCCAACTGACAAAGGCCAGCTGCTAGCGCGATGCACCAGGCAAGCGTTGAGAGAACAAGCAGTGTTTTGGAGGACATAAATTAGACCACTGCGTTTTGGGCAATGACCTCGCGGTAGAAACTGGCGCTCAACTTTGGCGTTCGCTTCTGCGAGGCGTAGTCGACATAGTGCAAGCCGAAGCGATTCGTGTAACCGTCAGCCCACTCGAAGTTGTCCATCAAACTCCAGAGGAAGTAGCCCTTGACCGGTACCCCATCGGCCGTCGCCCGCTGCAGGTGCGAGAGATAGTTGCGCAAGTACATCACTCGATCTGTGTCGTAGACAATACCGTCCGCGGCCGGAACGTCCGAGGAAGAGCAGCCATTTTCGGTGATATAGATCTCTTTCACGTTCCACAGCTTCGCTACATGCGCTGGCCCCCAGTAAAGTGCTTCTGGTCCAATGTTCAGCCAGGAGGAAGCCATGTGCGGATACGACTGGGGATTGGGCACTACAGCAAAACCAATGGGAGTCTCAGCGGCCCGCACGTAAGTGGGCGTGTAGATGTTGAT
>DATFRK010000787.1:0-2580 GCA_035263325.1 Pyrinomonadaceae bacterium
TACAGGCCTTGTCCATTGCTAAAACGATACGTTGATGCAGGATGGCTTGGTCGGAAGAGTGGTCGCGGGTTTTACGAGTACTAACAGTAACCAGATGCCCACACCAATTCATCACTACTGTCAAAGATGCCTGGCAGCAAATCCGTTAGGCCAAGACTTCTGCGCCCGTTGTGGCACGCGCTTGATGATTGTGGTCGAGCCGAGTTCGTCGCGCTTTGCCCTGGGAGAAGGAAGTGTATCGACGGGTGAACATTTGCTCGAGCGAATCTCGGCCCTGGAGAACAGGACTTCCCGTCTAACTGAACGACTCGAGCGGGGCCTCGACCTGCTCTTGCGCCAGGCGCAGAACTCCTATTTTGATCGATCACTCGTGAAGGCGCTTATCTCGTTGCTGGCGGACGATGGGGTGGTGGAAAACGAGCGGCTCGAGAAGTTGTGGAGTGACCGCTGCCAGAAAGACGCAGTTGAGCAAGAGGAAAGCGTCCAACGAGACGTGCTCCGGCTGCGAATCCTTTCCGGCTTTGACGGAGCGGATAGGCAGGCGTTTGAGGATCTGATCAACGAAGGTTTTTTGTTGATCGAAAGCAAACAATTGGAACGAGGGGTCGAAATCCTGCAAAAGGCGACTCCGCTTTCGCCAGACAATTTATCGTTGTTCCTTTTTATAGGTGAACACTTCTTTCGTACCGGCAAGACCAAACAGGCACGTGAACATCTCACCAGGGCATACGAAGCTTCGCCGGAAGACGGCCGACTCTCCCTGTTACTCGGTTTGACCTGTGCCGACGAAGGTGATCTCCAAATGGCAAGGGAGCTCTTGAATCTCGCAACAGTGCGCGGTGGTTCTTCGTTCGCGGGCCACTACGGCCTGGGACGTTTGTTCGTTGCCGAAAACGACTGGAGCAACGCGCTAAGGGAATTTAAACGGGCGTTGACGTCCAAACCTTCACCCGAAGCTCACTACGTACTGGCCTGTCTTTATTACCAGCTTTGCCGGGACACGCTGGCAAAACGGCACCTCAAGAAAGCAATTGAGATGGATGGGAATTATAGGGAAGCGTTACATCTGCTCTCTTTGATTTCTCAAAGAAAAGGTCAGAATGTCTCAGTCGAGGACACCCAACCAAAAACCAGGACCGGGACGGTAGCCGCCAAAGAAACCGCCGTCAGAAGGAAAATGGTTGCGCCAGGAGCAGTGGTCGCACCGCTCTTCCAGCTCCAATCCAAGCGGCTCATGACGGGCACCGATCAACGCCTGGCGAAAGCCTTGCGCGAGGACGCTTTGAAGGCCTTTCCGATACGTGGCACGGATAATTAGGCCTGTTTTCGCCGGGCTGCGAGTGGGTCAGGTCACCCTTCAAATCAGGACAGCCAGAGTTCCCTCAGATTGACAGACTCTTTCACGTCGCTATAATGACCCCTTTGTGCACTTAGCGGCGTAAATTGCTGTAGTGTGCCGTGGTGATTGGCAATGCGGATTGAGCTGGCAAACCTCGAGGACGGGCAAGGCAAGTTTGAACAGACTTACCAGCCTGAGGAACTCAATCTGGTGGATGAGCGACTGAGCTTGCGTGGGCCGGTGTTTGTAAGCGGCAAAGTAAGAAGTTCAGGCACTGAAGTCTTCGTCACCGGTAACGTTAAAGCCAACCTACTTTTAGAGTGTGATCGTTGTTTGCGGCAGCTGGATTTCCCGGTAAACAATGATTTTAGACTGGAATACATCACCGGTCAGCAGTACGTAACGGGCCACGCGGCGGAGTTAAGCGAAGACGAGTTGGCTGTTGCCGTATTCGACGGTGAAGCGATTGACATTGATGAAGTGGTGAAAGAACAGGTGCTCTTGGCAGTGCCGGTCCGGACACTTTGCAGACCTGAATGCAAAGGGATTTGTTCAGAGTGCGGCGCTGACTTGAACCTGGGAGCCTGCGGTTGCCAGACGAAGGAAGTCGATCCTCGTTGGGCGGCGCTCAAAGACTTAAAGAGTGGCAAATAGTAACTGTTAGAGACAAAGGCGCAGCCGGTTCAACTGTCACGGTTCTGCCGCTCGGGCGGTCTACCACTTTAGCCATTTAACAACGGAGTAATTATGCCAAATCCAAAACGACGACACTCAAAAGCTCGTCGTGACAAACGTCGCGCACACGATGCTTTGCGAGTACCGCAGACAACCCTCTGTCCCAATTGCCGTGAGCCTCGCTTGCCACATCGCGTCTGCCCGAAGTGCGGCTACTACAAGGGCCGCGAAGTGGTACAAGTCGAACAAAGCTAATCCATAGCCTGTGCGAAGTCAGTCGAAGACTGAAGCCCGCTTGACGGGAAAGGTCGTTCTCGACGCGATGGGAAGCGACCATGCGCCGCATGTTGAGATTGACGGCGCCCTGGCCGCAACTCGTGACTTCGGCGTAGGAGTCATACTTGTTGGGCAGGTGGAAAAAGTTGAGCCCGAGTTGCGTCGTTGTGGTTGGAAAGGCAACGGGGACCAGGGCATTGAATTAGTAGAGGCAACTGAGGTCATCGCGATGGATGATCCGGTGGCGACCTCGGTACGACGCAAAAAGAAAAGTTCCTTGAGAATCGGTT
>DATFRK010000788.1:0-7559 GCA_035263325.1 Pyrinomonadaceae bacterium
ACCAGCCGACAACCAACGACTCCAGCAATAAACAGGAGGACGGTGATGCTGAGTCGATTCTGTTTGCTCATCTGAACCAATAACGACTGGCAAACGTTTTATTGCGCTAGCGCTCTGCTTCAACCTGTTGCTCGCTGAGAATTTCGTATAGGCCGCCGGCATCCGCACGCGATGTTTGCCGACTTTGCGGAACCGTCAACACTCTTAGCACTGTAGTTTTGTCGGGCCGGCGAATAATGATCTCGTCTCCTGTCTTGACCGCATGCCCGGATTTCGCCGGCGCACCATTAATCGACACCAGTCCGGCGTCGCATAACTTCTGGGCTACGGAACGGCGCGGACAAAGGCGACTCGCTTTAAGAAATAGATCGAGGCGCATCGGTGAACGAGTTCGAAAACAGAAATCGTGAATCGCCACGCTATATTTTCGAGACGATTCACGATTAGCGATCCATGCCAAACTCAAGCCTTATGGTTTCTTGTTCTTCTTATTGCTTTCCTTGTCTTCGGACTTGGCTGCAGTGGTAGTGGTGATTTTCAGCAGTGGCTCAACTTGTGCCCGGTAGGTCTCGGCGATCTTGATGAAGGCCTCATTGCGCAGCTTCTGCATGTAATCTTCTCGCTCTTTTGGCTGCCGCTCCACCGTCATCGCCTCACGTACCTGGTTATCATTGAAGTTAGGAGTGGTACCCTCCGCCGTTCGCTTGTCAACGCGCAAAATCTGATACCCATCAGGCGACTTAATTATGTCAGTGATACCGCCCTCTTTAACGCCTTTCAAAGAGGCAGCAATATCCTCGCGCAGAGAGGGAACCTCAAATGTTCCCACTTCCCCGCCATCCTTGGGAGCGGTGCGCACGCCATTCTTCTCCCGCTCGGAATTGGAGGCGGCGACGGCCTTAAAGTCCGCGCCAGCCCGGATCTGGGCCACCAATTCCTGGGCCCTTGCTCTAACGGCTGCGTCGTCTTTGTCCTGAGTGTTCAGGTAGATCTCGGAAATCGTCACTGACTCAGGCTTGCGAAACTTATCTTTGTGCGCTTCAAAATACTTCTTCACTTCATCCGTCGAAAACCCGAGATACACTCTGCGATCGACTTCTTGCTGAAACACAGCTTGCTTCATCATCTCTGAGCGCATCGTTTGGCGCACATCTGCGAGAACCATTCCGCTTTGCTTCATCGCAGCTTCCAGGTTCGCAATCGTAGTTATGCCTTGCTCATTCGCAATCTGGAGGAGACGGCGATTCACTTCGGCTTCGACGTCACTCGCAAGATCGAGTTCCTTGCCCTTTTGCAACAACAGCTGTTCGTTGATCAGCGTGACAATCAAGTCAATCTGGTGCTTGTTGACTTCATCAGCCGCCTGTTGCTGGGTCATACCTTGCTGCTTCAAAACGTCGATACGCTCTCTCGTCTCTCGTTTCAAGGTCGACAAAGTGATTACATCGTCATTGACCTGGGCAATCACCTCGTCGATAACTTGCATTTCACCCTCTTGAGCCTGCGCGCGAGAAGGCATCAAAGTTACGAAAGCAAGCGCACACAACAACGCTCCGGCGATTGATAAGAATTTGAATTTCACAAAATTACTCCTACAAGAAAATCTGACTTGTGTCTCAGTGCTTGGTTGCTTGGACGGCTTCGTCAAGAACCCCGGTCGGGGAGCTACCTAGTAAGACTCAGGACTGGCTGATTCTAATCGGAGGCCCGAATATCGAGCAACACGCCGTAAGCAACATTCAGCAGGTCATCCAGCGCGTCCTCTCCGAGGGAGAGGCGTAAAACGCCGTTGGGACTGAACACCGCACCAGGGTGACCAGCAACAAAAACCGCTAGTTTTTCGGGCGAAACACGTGCTTTTTCACTGAATTTCAAGGCGATCCCGTCTGGCGTCCGATCCACGGACACGATGCCAATCTCCTCCGCCAACCTTCGCAGCCGGGCGTAGGAAAATAGCCGTTCGACCGATAGTGGCACCCGCCCGTAACGATCCTCGGTCTCGACCCGGATTTCCTGCAGGCTCGCTTCATCCCTCGCTGATGAAACACGTTTGTACGTCCTGAGGCGCTGCCCCATATCCTGAATGTAGTCTTCAGGAATGGCCACATCTACCCCCAGATTCAGCGAAACACTGGTTTCATCCTCCACGGCTTCACCGCGAAGTTCCGCGACCGTCCGCTCGAGCATTTGGGAATAAAGATCGAAACCGAGCGCGTCCATATGACCCGACTGTTCGCCACCCAACAGATTTCCGGCGCCACGCAATTCAAGATCGAGCGCAGCTATACGAAACCCTGCTCCCAGGTCAGAAAACTCTCGAATAGCGGCTAAACGACGGCGAGCAATGGGAGATAGTTCCAATTCTCCGGGAATCAAAAGATAGGCGTAAGCTCGTCTGCTGGAACGCCCAACGCGACCCCGCAGCTGGTACAGTTGAGAAAGACCGTATTGATCAGCGCGGTTTATGATGATGGTGTTGGCGCGGGGGATGTCTATACCGTTCTCGATTATGGTGGTGGCCACCAATACGTCGTACTTATAATCGATAAAATCCAACATCACCTTTTCCATCTCTTTTTCATTCATCTGGCCGTGGCCAACCGCTAAACGAGCCTGGGGCACCAGGCGCTGCACCAGCGCGGCAATCGTGTCGATAGTTTCCACGCGGTTGTGAATGAAGAAGACCTGCCCACCTCGCGACAGTTCAAGTTCGATAGCAGACTTAATGACGTTATCGGAAAACTGCATCACCTGGGTCTGGATGGCCAGGCGATCACGCGGTGGAGTTTCGATCAGCGACATATCTCGAATACCACTCAACGACATGTTTAGCGTTCGCGGAATTGGCGTCGCGGAGAGAGTCAAAACGTCCACTCGCTTCTTCAGTTGTTTGAGTCGTTCTTTATGGGCCACACCAAAACGTTGCTCTTCGTCTACTACTACCAGGCCGAGATCTTTGAAACGAACATCCTTTGAGAGCATCCGGTGCGTGCCGATGATTACATCGACTTCACCGTTTTCCACCCTCTTGACAACCTCTTTCTGCTCCTTCGCCGAACGAAAACGCGATAACAGTTCCACCTTCACAGGAAAGGGAGCGAAGCGAGTGCGGAAAGTATCGTAATGCTGATAGGCCAGTACCGTCGTAGGAGTCAGGACCGCAGCTTGTTTACCTTCCATCACTGATTTGAAGGCCGCGCGCATCGCCACCTCAGTCTTGCCATAGCCAACGTCGCCACAGAGCAAGCGGTCCATCGGCACGGCCTCTTCCATGTCTTTCTTTACATCTTCGATGGCCGTCTCCTGGTCAGTCGTCAAGACAAACTCAAAACCATCTTCGAACTCTTGCTGCCAGGGAGTGTCCGCGGAGAAGGAATGACCTCCGACCAGTTTGCGTTCAGCGTAGAGCCGCAAGAGTTCGTCGGCCATGTCGCGCATGGCGCGTTTCGCCTTGGCCTTAGTCTTCTGCCAGCCGAGACCACCCAGGCGATCAAGTTGCGGCTGCCGTCCTTCGGCACTGGAATAACGTTGGACCAGGTCAAGACGCTCGACCGGCACGTACAGCTTGGCCTCGTCCGCGTAATAGAGCAACATGAACTCGCCGGTGCGTGGTCCAAGATCAAGTGTTTGCAAACCGCCGAAACGCCCAATGCCATGATCGATGTGCACCACGTAATCGCCGGGTTTGAGATCGCGGAAGTCAGACAGGAAGGCCGCAGTTTTCGATTTTCGCTTCCGCGTTTCACCTGAAGTTTTCCGCGTTTCGATTCCCAGATTGCGGCGCTCGACCGAGTCCGTGGTTTCATCAAAGATATCTGACTCGACGTGAACTACCAGTTGCGACTGCGGCAACTCGAAACCGCCGCTCAAGCGGCCCACAGTAACGAGGGCCGGGGGCAGATGCGGTGTATCGGATTCCTCACCAACCAGCGACAATCTTGACTCGACCTTGTATTCAGCGAGGATTTCCGTGATGCGCTCGGCGACCCCAATTGTCGGCGTGACGAAGAGCGTGGTCTTACCCGCGTCAGCTCCGCGCGCCACTTCGGTCGCCAGGTCAGCTACACGACCGTGATAGCGCATGGTCGCTTGTGCCGGCCACTCATACTCACCCGCTGTCTCAGCAGCGGGAAAAAGAAAAACCGGGCGGCGGCCGGCACGGCTTCTGCCGATTTGAACCTTTGGCGCCTCTGCTTCGAGTGAGAGGTCTTGATCGATCGCCCCCGCCGCACGACCCAGGGTGCGCAATTCCACGCGCCGGCGTTCGTCAATTGCCTGGCGGAGTTCCTCGCCGGTGAGGTACAACTCGTCAGGGGGCAACGCTATGTCGTCGGCCTGTTCGATTTCCTGATAGCGTGTGGCTAGTGACTCGTACATCTCACTGAGATAACTCTCGACTGCACCCGGCTCGTCGATTATCAACACTGCATCCTTAAGGTGCTCGAAGATGGTCGACCGCGACTCCCGCACGATCGGCATCAACCACTCCCAACCGTTGAACGCCTCGCCTTCCTCGGCGAAGGCCGTACGATCCCTGAGCGATCGTGCATAGCGCTCATCACTCCAGCGATCCTGGGCCACCTCAGCCCAATCTCGAAAATCGCGGGCCGTCACCGCCATTTCATGCATTGGCGCTACATCGACTTCCACCAGTTGGGCGATCGACAACTGGGTCTCCGGATCAAATTCGCGCAACGAATCAAGCGTATCGCCGAAAAATTCCAACCGTACCGGAGCTTCGCGGCCTGGAGGCCACACGTCCAGGATGCCTCCGCGCATCGAAAACTCGCCCACCGCATTGATTGGATCCTCGCGTGTGTAACCGGTGGCCAGGAGCTTATCGGCCAGTTCTTCGGGAGAATAGTTTTCGTCGCGCCGCAAGACAGCGCCCGCACTCTCGATCTCAGACGGACTGACCATGCGGCGAGCCAGCGCCCTGGCCGTTAGGAGCACAAAATCTTGTGGTCGACGGCGCATGCGCCACAATGAGAGGGCTCGGCGCTCTAAAGTTTGGGCGTGTGGCGACAGGCCGGCATAGGGATCACTCTCCGACGCGGGCAAGACAAGTACTTCATCGTCGCACCTTTCTTTGCTTGCCAGAGCGCAGTACCAGAAGCGTAGATCGCGTTCCCACGGCTCGAGGTCGCGCGTTGCCTGCGTGACGATCGCGAAGGGCCGTTGCGTGTCGCGCTGCAGCGCTGCCACTGCCAGGGCCCGGGCTGATCCGGCAACGAGGCCACTAAGCGACACCACGCGGGCGTTTGCCTGGATCTCACTCATGATACGTCGATAGCCGGCAGTGTCGGTGACTCGACGTAGGGTGGCCTGTAAGGCGCTGGTTGACTGACTGGGAGTACTCATTACTTAAGATCGGGCTCAGGTCACGAAGGTCTTTCTTTCATCTTTTGAATCAGGTTCGTGGTTGAAGCTCCAGCGACAAATGGAAGTGATACAACTTTGCCGCCGGCAGCTTCCACCTCTTCCCGGCCATGAATCTGATCCAGGTCGTAATCACCGCCTTTGACGAGCACATCAGGCAAGAGTTGAGCAATCAGGCTACGCGGCGAGACGTCGTCAAAAATGGTGACGTAATCAACTTGCCGAAGCGCGGCGAGGAGTTCGGCTCGCTCATTTTGGTTGACGATGGGCCGGGAATCACCCTTTAGCTCGCGCACGGCTCGGTCGCTATTTACTGCCACCAGCAAAACGTCGCCAAGAGCCAGGGCCTGCGCCAGGTAGCGGACGTGGCCGACGTGCAACAGGTCAAAAACTCCGTTGGTGAAGACCAGTCGCCGTCGTTCGCGGCGTAAACGTTCTCGCTCCGCGAGCATTTCCTTGAGAGTCAAAACTTTTCCGGCCATTTCGTCGCTTAAGAATCTATCACGGCGAGTTTGGGAAGGGTAATTGCGCTCGCTTCTTTCGCTCCCTATAATCAGCCCTTTACCCTGGAGCGCAAACACTTGTCTACGCCATTCATAGAAGAGAACGATCAAACCCTGGCTCGTCGCGAACACCTGGAGTCTCTACGGCAGTTGGTGGGCAACGTGTATCCGAATAAATTCGCGCGCAGCGAGGTGGTTACCGCTGACCGTGAGGACACGATCTCAGCCGTAGTAGAAAAGTTCAAAGGGTTCGAGCCGCACATTCAAGAGAACGCCCGCCCGACTGGCGAAGAGCTTGATTCCGCCAATCAACAGCTGAACAAGATCACGGTTCGGCTGGCGGGTCGTATTGCTTCGCCACCGCGCGTAATGGGCAAAGCGGCGTTTGTGCATCTCTCCGACGGTATCTCGCGCTTACAGTTGTACGTGCGTAAGGCGGATGTGGTGGGGGTGCGCAACGATGCCGCCGGTGGAGAGGTGGATGGTTGGTCACTGTTTTCGTTGTTGGACCATGGAGACTTCATCGGCGTCGAGGGGTATCTTTTCATCACCAAGACTGGCGAGCTGTCGGTGCACGCACAGAAGCTGCAGTTCCTGGCCAAGGCACTGCTGCCGCTGCCCGACAAGATGCACGGCATTCACGACCCGGAAATTCGCCAACGGCAACGTTATGCCGATCTGATTGCCGGTAGCCTGAAGCTGGAAAAGGATGAATCACTCACGCCTCGTGAGGTGTTCGAACGACGGTGCGCGGCCATTCGCGAAATAAGAAGAATTCTCGAGGATCACGGTTATATCGAAGTCGAAACGCCGATGCTCACTCCCTTGGCAACCGGGGCGGCTGCGAAACCATTCAGGACCCATCACAATGCCCTGGACATAGATTTATATGCCCGGATCGCCCCGGAGTTGTACCTGAAGCGGCTCCTGGTCGGGGGTTTTGAAAAGGTCTATGAACTAAATCGGAATTTCCGCAACGAAGGCATCTCCACCCGGCACAATCCGGAATTCACGATGCTGGAATTCTACTGGGCCTACGCAGACGTAAACCAGATGATGGAATTCTGTGAGCAACTGCTTCGCGCGGTTGTCTTCACGACGCTCGGTCACACCCAGGTGCGGTTTGGTGAACACAACCTGGACTTCTCCGGGGCCTTCACGCGCATGAGCATGCGCGAGAGTGTTGCGAGGCTAAGTCCCACCGGCATCACGCCCTCAGAAACTGACCAGTTACTCGAGCTGTTTGAGAGTAACGTTGAGGCAAGCCTGACTCAGCCAACGTTTATTACGGATTTCCCCAAGCCAATCTCGCCGCTTTCCAAGGCCTCACCAAGTGATCCGGGCGTTGCTGAGCGTTTCGAGTTGTATGTAGCGGGGATGGAGATAGCAAACGGGTTCTCCGAATTGAATGATCCGGTTGAACAGTGCGAGCGGTTCATGGACCAGGTGAAGGCCCGGGAGCGTGGCGATGAGGAGGCAATGCAGATGGACGAAGACTATTTGCGGGCCCTGTCTTACGGCATGCCACCAGCGGCCGGAATCGGCATCGGTATCGATAGGTTGGTAATGTTGTTGACCAACAAGCCTTCAATCCGCGACGTAATCCTATTCCCTCACCTGCGCCCCGAACGGAAAGAAAGCCAGTAGAAGACAGAAGGCAGTAGGCAGAAGGCAGTA
>DATFRK010000789.1:0-2048 GCA_035263325.1 Pyrinomonadaceae bacterium
GACCCACGGGTGCAGCGCACCAGCTTTTCCTGGGCGTAAGGAGCGATTTGGAAATGCATGCCCCGGAGTGTGCCCTGCTTCAGATTGAAAGAAAGATTTATCTCGGCAATGTTGGGATAAAGACCTTGCGCGGCGAATTCAGTAGTAGACCAGAGCCGAGAAAAGAAACCACGCTGATCAGCAAAGCGTTCGTTCTCGACGACGTAGGCACCTTTCAATTTTGTTTCGGCAAGAGTCACAATTTGTCGTTCAGACCACCCGCACTTCAGGCACCGGGATAATGAATTTCCCGCCGCGTCGCCGGTACTCAGCCTGTTGATTCAGGATCTCCTCGGCGAAGTTCCACGTCAATAGCAGCACATAATCAGGCATCGTTTCTAAGAGTTGCTCCGGTTGGTGAATGAGCAGATGGGTGCCCGGAGTGTACAGTCTTTGTTTGGTGGTGCTGCGATCGACTACGTAATCGAGCATATCCTGGCCAATGCGAAAATAATTAAGCAAGGTACTTCCCTTGGCTGAGGCCCCGTAGACGGCAATACGCTTGCCGTTAGCCTTCAAGTCAGACAGCAGCGCCGTTAGATCGTGACGCAACTGCTCAACTTTTTGCCGGAAACCAAGATAGAACTCCATGCTGCCTATTCCTGCGGCAGCTTCCTCCGCCAGCAACTCTTGCACTACTGACGATGGCCGGTGAGTGTCCTTATCGGCCGCGAAGATGCGCAAGGTGCCGCCGTGAATTGCGAGGCGTTCTGCATCCTTGATCACCAGGCCATTGTTTTCAAAGAGACGGGTCAGCGCAGTGAGCGAAAAGTAGCAAAGGTGTTCGTGGTAGATCGTGTCAAACTCCGTACGATCGATCATGTCCTTGACGTAGGGTACCTCGATTACGGCGAGACCGTTTTGCTTGAGGACCACTTGCAGCCCACTCACGAATCCATTGAGGTCTGGCACATGGGCGAGCACGTTGTTTGCGTGGATCACGTCGGCGCGTTGGTCACGTGATTTTAGCCGCTCCGCCAGCGCGGCGTTGAAAAACTCGTTCAGCGTAGGAATGCCCCGCTCCTGTTCGGCGACGCGAGCAATATTGGTGGCTGGCTCTATTCCCAGCACCGGAACGCCGGCCAGCTTGTAGTATTGCAGCAGGTAGCCATCGTTACTGGCTACTTCGATCACGAGATTTTCCC
Source organism: Pyrinomonadaceae bacterium (assembly GCA_035263325.1). Taxonomy (GTDB): domain Bacteria; phylum Acidobacteriota; class Blastocatellia; order Pyrinomonadales; family Pyrinomonadaceae; genus PSRF01. Next base: position 1,185 of record DATFRK010000789.1, read on the forward strand.
CGCCAAGTTGGCGCTCCCTGATCAGCCGTTCCACCAGGACCCGAGCGTGATTGAGCATGGTGTCGGAAAAAGACGAGAGATACACGTAGTCGCGAAACAACTGCTCCGGAGATACTGTCTCAGTGATTTGCACCAGGGCACAGCCTGGACAGAAAACGAGTTGCAGCGGATAGGTTGGCTCAGGCTGGGCCAACTGTGCGGGCGTAAGGAGAGCGTTAGCCAGGGCCGTTCGGCCCAGATCAAGGATCGTGTTCAAGCCGGTCGCACCACATGACCGGCAAGCGAGCAGTTGTTCGTTCATGAGGTTTCGAGGAATGTTCTATACCAGTCAACGGTCCGCTTTAATCCTTCCTCGAGGCTGAAGAGGGGCTGCCACTTGAGTTGCTCGCGGGCCTTCGCTGCACTGAGGTACTGATGTCGAATTTCGTGCGACGCGTCGTTTCGGATATCCGGCTTTAGATCGGATCCCATCAACTTGAGCAGGCGTTCCACCAGTTCCAAGACCGTCACCTGGATCTCATTCGAGAAATTGAAGGCCTGTCCGCGCAAGTCCTGATTCGTAGCCACTGCTTCTGCCAGGACCATGTTTACTGCCGCTCCGTCTTCAACGTAGAAGTAGTCTCTGACAAACAGGCCGTCAGAACGAATGATCGGCCGTTGTTTGCGCAATACGGATCGAATGGTGCCAGGGACGATGCGGTTCCAATTAAGATCGCCACCGCCGTAAAAGTTACCGCAGCGAGTAATTGCCACCGGGAGATTGTAAGTGGCGGCATACGACTGGGCGATCAAGTCAGCACAGGATTTACTGACGTCGTAAGGATGTCGTCCCTGCAAGGGGGCGGTTTCACTGTACGGTAATTG
>DATFRK010000790.1:0-4301 GCA_035263325.1 Pyrinomonadaceae bacterium
TGCATATTGCTATTTTACTGGTGCATACTGTTTTCAGTGTGATCAGTGGCATCACTGGCAGCGCTTTCGGTGCTAATTTGTTTAGCACTGCTGCCTGGGTCTTTTTGGTAATCTCGATGATCCGGGTTTGGCAGGGAAAACCTCACCATATTGCACCTCTGGATGAGCCTGCTCAATGGTTTAATGAGCATATCGAGCCCCGTAACAAGTAGCCCTTGACCGCCTGTAACCCGACATTGTTCTTCAACTAGCAGAGAAGTCGTTGTCTGCAGTTGAATCGTAGGCCCTGGCAAGAATCAGTTGAAATGTTGGCATCGCCGTTGCATTAATGCTGGCGACGGTGCGATTCGACTGGAGCGAGGCTCGCCGGCGGCATAAAATGGGTCTCAGCCGGAGCGTCTGTTGTTGCGTTTTCGTGCAATTCTGGCGCAAATGGGTTGCCAGCCGAAGGGAAAGGTGATTCGGCAAGGTTCATCCAATTAGCCACGCCGCGACTGGGACTGTGGCGACTGACAAGGGTTGAGGGAGGTAGCGATGTTTAGAAAGCTCGTCAATAAACAAAAGAGTCTGGTTGCGTGGTTCACACTCGTGGCGTTGTTCGCGCTGCCTTTATCGTCGGCAGCCCAGACGCAAATCAAGTTACACGGCAATAAGTATCCGCCACAGGATGACGTCAAGCTGGGACGTCAGGCAGCGCAGGAAGCCGAGCATCAGTTTCCCCTGCTTCGAGATCAACAGATTCAGAGCTATGTTGAGCGAGTGGGTGAACGCCTGGTGGCAAACATCCCGCAGCAGTTCCAGCATCCTGAGTTTCAGTACTACTTCAAAGTAGTCAACGCTAGCGACATCAATGCGTTCGCCCTTCCTGGTGGTCCAATGTATGTCAATCGGGGCATGATCGAAGCTGCGAAGACCGAAGGTGAAATGGCTGGCGTGATGGCCCATGAGATAAGCCACGTTGCTCTTCGTCATGGCACGGCGCAAGCTACGAAGGCACAAAAGTATCAGACGCTGGCTGGTATCGCGGGAATTGCGGGCACCATCCTGGGAGGTCAAGGCGTGGGCCAAATGGCGCAACAAGGTTTCGGCGTTTACTTCCTCAAGTTCAGTCGAGAGTACGAAACTGAAGCGGATATTTTGGGAGCGCAGATCATGGCGCGCGCCGGTTATGATCCCCGCGATCTCGCCAACATGTTTCGCACAATCCAAGGGCAAGGTGGTGGCGGAGGTGGGTTCTTGAGCGATCACCCCAGCGCCTCAGATCGCTACGCTAAGATCGACAAAGAAGCCACAATGCTGCAGGTAAATAATCCAGTTGGACGATCCCAGGATTTTGTGGCCGCGCAGAACAAACTACGAGGGTATCAACGGGCCCCGTCGATGGCGGAGATTCAAAAGAGTGGGAAAACCTATCCGACCAGTGCAGAGCAAGGAAACTATCCCGCCGAAGCGCCGCAAGGACGAGTGGAACGCCCGTCCACCCAGTTGCAAAACTACTCAATCTTCAATGGCGGCGTGCAAGTGAGTGTGCCAAGCAATTGGCGCCAGATTGGCGATCAGAATAACGTTTGGTTCGCTCCCGAAGGCGGCTATGGTCAATACAACGGACAGAATGTTTTCACTCACGGCGTAACTTTCGGCGCCGTGCAGTCAAATAGCAAAGACCTCCAGGGCGCAACCCAGGAGCTCATTAACAACTTTGCGCAGGGGAATCAAAACCTGAAGGTGAACAATTCTGGTCAGCGGACGACTTTATCAGGACGCAATGCCCTGGCTATGTCACTTACCAACGTGAATGAAGCAACCGGGCAACCGGAGCACATCCGTTTGATAACCACGCAACTGCGCGGCGGTCAGCTTTTTTACATGGTCGCCGTGTCGCCGCAGAACGATACTAGTTTCAATAATGCGTTCCAGAGTGTGTTCAGCTCGGTGCGCATCAATGATTGAGGTAGTTTGTGGTCCGTAGTTAGTGGTTAGTGGCCTTTGGTCTTCGGTCTTTGCTTTCTTACTTCAAAAGGCTGCAACCAACGAGGATCGGTCAAATACCCAAGACCAAAGGCCACTAACTACTGACCGTTTTTGCTTCCTGCCAGAGTGCTTCCATCTCGTCGATGGTCGATTCTTCAAACTGCTGCCCTCTTTCGTGCAGTTTGTTTTCGATGTACTGAAAGCGCCGGCGAAACTTCCGATTAGTCAACTTCAACGCGGCCTCGGGTTCAACCTGCATATGGCGCGAAATGTTCGTTGCCGCGAATAGCAGATCACCTATCTCTTCTCTCACTCGGGTGTGAGCGTCTTCATTCTTAGCCAGCGAGTGGTCCTTAATCGCCACGCGCAATTCCTCAATCTCTTCCTGTAACTTGTCGAAGATATCGTCGACGCTCTTCCAATCAAAACCAACGCGCGCCGCTTTGGTAGACAGTTGATGTGCTTCCATCAACGCCGGAGCTTTTGCCGAGACGCCATTTAACAAAGACGTCTCAGCCGGCTCAGTCTTACCTGAGGCACGCCGCTCCTCGGCCTTCATGTTTTCCCAGTTGAGCAGCACTGTCGCGGCGTCGTCTGCCTTGACATTGCCAAACACATGCGGATGACGGCGTACCATCTTGGTGTGAATTGCGTTAGTGACGTCGTCGATGGTGAAGTCACCGCGCTCTTTGGCCACCTGGGCGTAGAAGACAATCTGAAACAGCAGGTCGCCCAGTTCATCGCACAACTCACTGGGTCGACCTTCGCGCGCTTCTTCAACCGCTTCAAAAGCCTCATAAGCTTCCTCCAGCAGCATCGGCGCAAGTGTCGTGTAAGTTTGCTCGCGATCCCAGGGACAACCGTTAGGAGATCGGAGACGGTCCATCAAATTGATCAGGTCGGTGAAATCTGCTGGCATATAGGTAGTCTAAAGTGTGAAGGGTTTAACTACAAAATGGCTTGCTCAGACTAGGTTTGCGAGGCCCTGAATCCTGATGCTACCATCGAAGGTAAATTTGGACTTCAAACTGGTGCGACGCGTGGCGCGCGAACCCGCGCGAACGCAAGCTGTGCGGATAGCGAAATGAACGAAGAACAACCCAATTTTAAAGTAACAGATCGCCGACTTTTTAATGCCGATGGCAGCCCCCGGGAACTTCCTCCCGAGGAAAAGCCTGAGCCGAAGCCTACAACTGAAGAGACCACTCCGCCGGTGATTGCGACTGCTCCGGAGCCCGCAACTGCGACCGACTACGAAGCTGCAGTTGAGGCCGATCATTTGCCAGTTGATGAGTTGTCAGATGAGGACCTGGCAGATGCTCAGGATCCGGCCAGCTTCGTGAATTTCATGATGTCGATTGCCTCCAATGCCGCCTCGGCACTGGGGATGATCGAACATCCGGTCACGCATCAGCGCGACGTTGATCTTGAGCTAGGCAAGCATTGGATCGACGTGCTCGGCATGTTGCAAAAGAAAACGCAGGGCAACTTGACGGCGCAAGAGCATCAAGTGATGGACGGGTTGTTAGGTGACTTGCGTATGCAATACGTTTCCCTGGCCAATGCTCCGAAGAAGCGAGCATTCTCCGGAAAGGATCTTACGGGAGGCAGATAACCACCACACCGGTTGATTGAATTTCGGTTTTTCGTGCTTTGTACTTTGTTCTTGGTGCTTTGTGGTCCTACGTATTGCAAACTTCAATGATACGGATACGCTAGAATTCAACTCCGACTCTTAGTACAAAGAACTAAGCACCAAGCACAAAGAACCAGCAGTTATGAAACTAACCTTCCTTGGGACTGGCACTTCCACCGGCGTACCTTCCATAGGCTGTGAATGTGAAACCTGCACTTCTGACGATCCCCGCGACAAACGTTTACGTGTTTCTGTTGTCATCGAGCATGCCGGACAAACTCTGCTGGTTGATACCTCATCGGATTTTCGCCAACAGGCCTTGCGCTTCGGGTTGAAACGACTTGATGGGGTATTGATTACGCACTGTCACGCCGATCATATATTCGGTCTCGATGATATTCGACCATTGAATTTTCGCTTCGGCGCGCTGGGGGTCTATGCGAACGAGCGCGCCTGGGTGGATATCAAACGCATCTTCAAATACATCTTTGAACCATCACATTTTGGCGGTGGGTTGCCGCAGGTGTTGGCCCACACAGTTCTTCCTGGGGCCAGCTTTTGTGTGGGCCATGACCTTGAAGTCACGCCGTTGGAAGTTATCCACGGCCGTCTGCCGGTGATGGCTTATCGGTTTAATGATTTCGCCTACCTGACAGACCTGAGTGAGATTCCGCCCGCGACCCTTAATGCGCTG
>DATFRK010000791.1:0-11141 GCA_035263325.1 Pyrinomonadaceae bacterium
GGGCAGTATTAATGTGGGGGAGATAGTGAATGTGCCGAACGGATTGTCCACCGCCGACACTCGGCCCTTGCCCTCGTCGCTGCTTAAGGAAACCTTGATGCCTGGCACAGCTGGAAAAGAGTTGGGTGGGCTCTCAGCCAAGTATGAAACCGGTGGCAGAGGTCCAGGCACAGTCTCCACCGGCGTGGGAGATCCAGGCGGTGTTTCTTATGGCTCTTACCAGATGGCTACCAAGACTGGGACCGCTGGACGCTTTGTCTGTCAGTCCGATTTTCCGTGGCGACTGGAGTTTCAGGGTCTGCAACCAGGTACGCAGGCCTTCACCTCGAAATGGAAGGCCATAGCGAATACTGAACCAATAGCCTTTCAGTCGGCGCAGCACGAGTTTATCAAGAAGACGCATTTCGATTTGCTCGTCGGCAAAATCAGGAATGATGATGGACTCGACGTGACGATGCATTCCAAGACGCTGCAGGATGTTGTTTGGTCCACCTCAGTACAACATGGCGGCAATAGCTCCATTGTTCATTTGGCTTTAGCCACCCTGGATATCACCCACACGCATCCCGATTTTGATCGGAAGCTGATCAGTGCGGTTTATGCTGAACGCGGTCGGAAAAAGCCAGATGGTAACCTTGCCTATTTCTCCAAGAGTTCGCCCGGGGTGCAGGCGGGTGTGGCCAAGAGGTTTAAAAACGAGGAAATTGATGCTCTCGCGATGTTAACTAGCGAAGTCTGATCCGGGACGGTGACTGGTCGCCGTCTTGGATCAGGCATCGCCGGTTTATGTTGAGCGATCAGAAAGCGGTGACGGGTCACCGCACTCCAAAGAGATGAGTGAACCCCAAAAACTAACGGTTAAGGTTAACGACGATCAGACTTCCGCTTACCTCTATGCGGCTGAGCGAAAGAGACGTTCCGGTGTCACCGTTGTGCTCGGCCACGGAGCCGGCGCCAACCAATTAAGCGGTTTCATGCAGCTATTTGCCAATGGCCTGGCCGATCGCGGCATGGATGTAGTCACGTTTAATTTTCTCTACATGGAACGAGGGCGTGGCGCTCCGGATCCTAAAGCGAAACTGGAATCGTGTTACCGCTCCGTCATCGAAGCAACACAGGCGCAGAAGAAACTCAAAACTAATCGACTGGTAATCGGTGGGAAGTCGATGGGCGGACGCATAGCTTCTCAGGTCGCTGCCAGCGCAGCTGACTCGGGAGATCCGGTGACGCAGGCCGTTTCAGGGTTGGTGTTTCTGGGATACCCGTTACATCCGCCGGGCAATCCTGACAAACTGCGAGCCGAACATCTTAAAAGCATTCGCGCGCCGATGCTGTTTGTGCAGGGCACTCGCGATTCGCTTGGCACTCCAGACGAAATCCAGCCCCTCATCAAACAGTTGCGGCTGCCAGCAAGAATCTACGTCATTGAAGGTGGGGACCATTCATTCAAAGCGCCTAAAAAGTTTGGCCTCACCCAGGATGAGATTTATGACGGAGCAATGAACGAGATCGATAGTTGGTCCAGGTCGCTGAAGTAGCGATTCCCAGATTACGCAGATTACACAGATTTCTTTCAAACAGGTAGTAAATGTCTTGGACCAGCCGCCGTTTGAGATCGAGGCGCCCGTTACTAGAGCCGTAACGTTATTCAACCAAACTGTGTAGAAACCAGATCTGTGTAATCTGCGGATATATCAAGGCTCAACGGGTAGGTCGGGGCGGTTGCTCCAATCTTCGAACGAGCCATCGTAAAGGTGCGCGTCGTAACCGAGGTAGCGAGCAACGAAATAGAGCAGGCTCGCCTGTTGGCCAATATGACAGTACGTCGCGACCCCATCGCCCTTCTTTAATCCCGCCGTTTCAAACAGCGCTTGCAGTGAGGTAGCACTTTTGAACTTGTTGTCTTTCTCTTCAACCAGGCTGGAAAAGGGAATGCTCTTCGCACTGGGGATATGACCAGCCCGCGGCATACGACCTTTTTCCGCGCCGGTGTAAAACTGTGAGGCTCGCGCATCTAGAATCTTCACGTTCGGCTTGTTTAGATTTGCCTTAACCCAATCTGCGTCAACCACGAGCTCCTTTCGCGGGCTGGCCTTCAGGTTTCCCGGGCCAGGTTCGTGTAGCTCGGCGGTTACTTCACCTCCTGCTGCACGCCACGCTGGTAGTCCACCATCGAGGATCGACGTCTGATCGCCCAGGCCAAGGTAATCGAGAGTCATGAAAACTCGCGCAGTGGGAGTCACCCAATCTTTGCCAAAGTAGACGATTACTCGTGAGCGGTTCGACACTCCGAGCTTTTGAAACGCTGCTTCCAGTTGAGACACGGGAGTAAGCTCCAGCGTCAATCCTTGTCCCCGTGGGGTTGAAATGTCTGAGAGTGCGATGAACTGAGCTCCCGGTATATGTGCGCTCAAATACTCGTCCTTTTCGCCGACCTGTAATAAGACTAGATTCGCGTCGTGCAGATGTTTGGCCAACCAGTCGGTTGAGACAATCATTGACTCGCGCACCTTGGGACCTTGCCCGCTGACGTGAATAGGAGAGACGTTAGCCAACAGAATCAGGAAACACAGGGCTCGAAATAGCTGCTTCATAGTGGTCCTCCGTTAGCGGAAATCCCAAACTAGAGCACCGCGGTCTCGTGGAGTAAACGTCCTTCGGCGAAGCGTTCAACCCCAATTTGCGTGGTGTCGACTAATTCAGAATCTCCCTTGACGATCAGGTCAGCGGTGATGCGGCCCGAGGCCGGTGAATGCATCACCCCGTGACCGCTGAAACCATTTACAAAATATAGTCCCTTGACGGTGGGAGCTGGACCAATTATCGCGTGATGATCGGGAGTCATCTCATACAATCCAGCCCAAGAGCGCCTGGGATTCACCTCTGCTTCAGCGAGACAGGGCACACGCATCGCAGCCCGCGTCAGGATTTTTTCGATGAAAGTCGGATCAAACTCGGTCTTGAAGCCAGGTGTCTCGTCCGGGTCATTCCAGGCGAGCAGGATGCCTTTACCTTCCCGACGAAAGTGAAACCCTGTTGACATATCGATCACCATGGGAAAGCGTTTGGGTAGGCCGTCGAACGGTTCAGTGGGAACCAATTGCCGTCTAAGAGGTTCAACCGGCAACTCCGCTTTGGCCATGCGGGCCACTTGCGCTGCCCATGCACCCGCTGCATTTACCACTACCGGTGTTGAGACGCGTCCCCGCGTAGTTTCCACTGCAACGACCTGATCGTTCCGCACGTCGATACCCGTTACTGTTGTATCAAGCCACAGTCGGGTACCCGACTCGCGAGCCTTGAGCATGAAGCCCATCATCACACTGTGTGGATCAACGAAGCCGTCACTGGGGCAAAAGGTGCCGCCAATGATGTCGTCGGCACTGAGCTGCGGCACCATCTTGAGAATGTCTTCAGGATCCACCAACTCGACATTCTTCAGACCGAGTGACAGCTGCAACTCGCGATTCTTCTTAAGGTAATCAAGATGGCGTTCGTTAGTCGCGCAGAATAGATAACCGTGGGCGCGATAATCTGCCGGGTGTCCGACAACTTCGTCAAACTCGGCGAAGAAGTTGATCGAATAGAGCGACATCTTGATGTTTACCGGGGTGGTAAATTGGGCTCGCACTCCTCCCATGCTCTTACCGGTGGAGCCTTTACCCTGGTGTGCTTCGCGCTCGATAACCAGGACGTTGGTACAGCCCTGCTGGGCCAGGTGATAGGCGACACTTGAGCCAACGATGCCGCTGCCGATGATGACGACGTCTGCAGTTTCAGTCATTTGATGTTGATTGTATCTTCCTTGAGTTTTCTCTGCGCTACCTCGACATCTCTGCGAGTCTGCGGAATTTGAGAAGAATTTCTCACCGCTGAGACGCGAAAGATGCCGAGGTAGCGCACAGAAGCCGGTTTTTGCGAGCCCTAAGAGAATAAACTTGGTGCAAACATAGACACAACACTAGACGGCCGGTAATTGAGGTGAAAATGAGAACCGCGCGCACGACGAGGCGTTCATTAGAAGAGTTATGCACCACCTCGTTCCAGCAGCCATTCTATTGACGGTCGCATTTTTCTTGCTGGCCAGCCGTTTCCCGGCTACAAAAGCCTATCCCAGCGTTTCCTGGGTCCCGGTTACCTTGTTGCTTGCTGCGAACGCCGCTGAACATTGGTATGGAATTGGTTGGTTCAGTCATGTAATGTTTCACCTGGCGTACGACACGAGTTACATGGCGACGCTTTTGGGAATTGTTCTAGTCTTAACACTCGTTCTTAAGAGAAAGTCTTATTTGCCGGTTCTTATAGCTATCCTTATTGCAGCGATACCACTTACGTATTTGATTCTTCTTAACTACTAGGAGCGAGAAAACGTGCCACGAACCTTTGACTGTCCAAAGTGTGGAGCACCAGTCAATTACAGCAAAAACCCCTCAGGACAAGACTTCAACGTTACCTGCAGCTACTGCAACACAGTTCTGGCCCAACCTGACGAAATGTTGGGCAGGCCAGCCCACATCGTGCAAGTCAAATTCGACGCCCCGCGTACCATCAAAGTTCCCAAATGGATCTGGTTGATCATCTTCTTGCCAATATTAGGCGTGGGGATCGCGCTAATTGCAGCGATGGCCGGGCTAACTGCCGGGTTTAGCGCACTCAAATCGAAAAGCACCACGACCAGTCCGCTGGGCGGTGTTACTACTCCCGGAAAAGGATCGACTTCGAGCGGCCTTGGCACAGTGCTACTGAAGTTTGGTGCCGAAGGAATCGGACCCGGGATGTTCAAAGACGCGCGCAGTATTGCTGTTGACGGCGCCGGCAATATTTACGTTGGCGAATACTCGGGTGGACGGATTCAAGTGTTCGACTCGGCGGGCAAGTTTGTTACCCAGTGGAGCGTCGATCCCAAGATGCCGCTTCGTGGCCTGGCCGCTGATCGAAAAGGAAATGTCTATGTAGTGCAGCGGGGGACCATACAACGCTTTGAAGGCTCATCAGGAAAGCAATTGGGTGAACTGCAATACAGTGGCGGCTCTGGCTTTGACGACATCACCGCTGCCCCCGATGGCGGACTCGTGTGTGCGTGGTACGAGAACCGGGATGATATTGTGCGCTTCGATGCCGGGGGACACGCTGTCCGCACTATCAAGGCTGCGATCAGTACTGCCAGTGGAGAATCGGAGCTGAACACCCGCGTGGCAATCGATGGCCTGGGCAATATTTATGCGTTGGGTACCTTCAATGACGCCGTCTTCAAGTTTGGTCCTGATGGGAAGTTCATCAATCGCTTTGGCAGTAGTGGTGAACAGCCGGGCCAGTTTAGAGCAGCTTCCGCGATCGCCGTCGATGGCAAAGGTCGAGTTTACGTTAGCGACATCAAGGGGGTACAGATGTTCGACGGCGAGGGGCGATACCTTGACACGTTTAAGCCAGACGGCGGCCACGCGTCAGGCATGGTCTTCAACGATCAGAACGAACTCTTTGTCGTAGACCGGACCAAGGTGGTTAAGTTGTCGTTGCGTCAATGACGAGGTTGGCTATCCATCAAACTCGGCTCCCATTGCTGATTTCCATCACTTTGCTGGTCCTGTTGAATGGGCCGGCTAGCGCCCAACAGACACAAGTGATTTTGCTAGGCACGGGAACCCCTTATCCCGATCCCCATGCTTCCGGGCCGGCGACGGCAGTTACCTTTGGTAATCGCGTTTTCCTTTTCGATGCTGGTGCTGGCTTGATGAGACAAGTAAATGCGGCCGGCCTTCCTCTCAGCGGCCCAGAAGCAGTGTTCATTACCCACCTACATTCGGATCACACGCTTGGCTATCCTGATCTGATCCTGACATCCTGGATCATGCGCCGAACCAGGCCTTTGGAAGTCTACGGTCCCCTCGGTCTCAAACGCATGACGCGTTTGTTGCTGGAGGCTTTTTCCGAAGACATCCAAATTCGGACCAATGGCCTGGAACGTGAGACTCGTGGTGCTTATCGCGTGAATGTTCACGAGATATATCAAGACGTGGTCTACCAGAAAAACGGAGTGCGTGTAACTGCGATTCAGGTGCCGCATGGAAGTTGGAGAGAAGCTTACGCCTACCGCATCGACACTCCAGATCGGTCCATTGTTATTTCCGGTGATACACGCCCGAGTAACGCGCTGATTGCCGCGGCGAAGGGGGTTGATGTTCTGGTACACGAGGTCTACATCGCCGCCCGAATTAAACCGGAAGTTCGGCCTGGTGGAGAATACTGGCCGCAGTACATGCGCGAGTTCCATACTTCGGAGATTGAGTTGGGGGCGATTGCCGCGCGAGCTAAACCCAAACTGTTGCTGCTCACCCACATCATTCGTTCGGGTGGTACGGATGAAGAGTTATTGGCTGGCATCCGCAAGAGTGGTTTTGCCGGTCGGGTTGAAGTCGGCAAAGACCTTGGTCGTTATTGAAATGTCTCAATAGAGAACCCGGAGCGGCAGCGACGGGTAGTTACGGCCAACATTATGTTGTTGTCGAGTTGCCCGTAACCACCCGTCGCTGCCGCTCCCCCTATTAACTCGTAGAACAATACTCACATGAACGTAGGCGCTAAAAGTTTGTTGCTGGTGGGAGAGGTACTTGGGCGCCTGCGCTCCCAGGTACCTCTTCGGGTTGGTGGGGTAAGCACACTCGTCTTATTGATTGAGGATAAAGTTGTACGTGATAACACCCGATATCTTTGTTGGCTGACCGTTGATGGTTGTCGGCGAGAATCGAGCCTGGAGCGCCACTCGCTGTGCTTCGGCAACTAGTAGCGGGTGTCCTGAAACCGCCTTGGCTGAAGTCACCTTACCTGTCTCATCTATCAATACCTGCACGCTAACCATTCCCTGGATGTGTATCTGTCTCGCGAGTGGTGGGTAGTTGGGTTTCGGCAACGAGAGCGCCTCACTGTTCAGCACTCTTGATACACGTAGGATCTTCTTTTCTGGCGTCGGAGTGGGCAGCGGAGGGGGCTCAACATCCCTGACAACAGGTTGGGTGCCACCGTTGCCGCTGCCGGAGCTGCGGGCGTTTGTTGGCGGAGTCACCGGATCAGCATTGGTTGGTCCAAGCACCGAGTCCGACCTTGCCGGCGGAACAGAGGAGGCCACAGTACCAATATCTTTGGGTGGGTTGTTTGGGTTGTCTGCCGAATCTACCAGTGCGGTACGGGTTGAACGCGATGGCTCATTACTCGGAGTCTCGTTTGAAGGCCTGATTGTGTTTCGTGGTACTTCACGAACCGCCTCAGTGACCGGTGGTATTGGAATGAATGTCAACAACTCCAACTCGGTACTTTGGCTTTCGAGGTGAGCATCGTAAGCGTAGATGCTAACTATGCCGGTGATCACAAACAACACCACATAGGTTGCGGTAGTAAATAGCAGGAACGAGCCGCGGCGCTTGAATTCCTGCCGGTGTGAGCTTGATTCAATCAAGTTATTAAACATTTTCTCCTCCTGTCGTTGGTCGAAAATTCACCAGAGTGGAGCGGACCTGTACTCTGCAGGGCACCTTGGACACCGCAGGCCCGCTCATCGACGCCCCCCTCTCAGATTTATTGATCCAGGGCAAACTTATAAGTAATGACACCCGATACTTTGACCGGTTGATCGCTGAGGCGAGTTGGTGAAAAGCGTGCTTGATACGCGGCTTTCTGGGCTTCGCCAGTGAGAAAAGAACTGCCGCTGATCGCTTTGGCGGAAACTACCTGACCTGTTTCATCGATCAACACTTGCACGGCGACGGTGCCTTGAATGCCGAGCTTCTTCGCGATTGGTGGATAGTTCGGTTTGGGGAGTGCGAGCGCCAGGCCGGTGATTACGCCTTTGCTGATAGTTTTGGGCGTGGCTTTTGGTTTTTCCGGGGCTGGTGGCGGATCAACAATCTGGACCAGTTGCGGTGGCTGCGTCCCGTTTCCGCCGCCTTTGGAGTTTCCGGTCCCGCCACCGCCTGGCCAGCCATCTCCTAAGTCGCGATTGCTGACCTTGAATGGACCAGAGGGCGGCAACGAAAGGTTCTTGTTTGGGGTAACTGCGACGCCGACTGGAATGACTTCAGGGCGATTCACATTAAGCATTGCGATCTGACGTTCCGGCACGGTCGCGCGGTTGTTGTTGCCTGGGTTTCGTGGTCCCGCCGGCTGACTCACTTCGGGAGTTGTCTGAATCAACTCAACTGGCGGCAACATCGTCACTACCTCGTAATTACGTTGTTCGAGATGGGTATCGTACGCGTAGATGCTGACAACGCCGGTGATCGCAAACAGAAAGGCGTAGGTTGCAGTGGTAAATAGCAGAAACGACCCGCGGCGTTTGATCTCTTGCCGGTGGGAACTTGATTCGATCAAGTTATGAAACATGAGTGTCCTCCCCGTCCTCAGGCTCAGGATCGAATTCCGAAAAGCTGCGGCAAGTCGTCACGCAAGACTGGACCAGGAGCCGCAGAAACACGTCGGAAATTCGAGTCCGCTCGTTGCCGGTGCCATCGGGTCGCGGGAGCTTACTCAGCCGGATTAGACACCAGACCTGAGAGGAGGTTCCAAACGGGTCTGTACTTTGTTCTTTGTACTTGGTTCTTTGTTCGTGGTGGTTTGTTCGATCGGCAGTCACAAGATATCAACCGCAACCCGGTTGCGTTGAGATCTCGGTCTCTTCAAGGCGCCGACGCAACCCGTACCGGGTTGAAGAATCGTTTGCTCGATTCGCAGGGTTGCCAAGGCGCAACCCTGGGCTTTGCGACTCAACCGCTTCGCGGTTGAAACCCAAGGCCAAAGCACAAAGTCCAAAGGGCAAAGGACAAAGGCCGAAGGCCCAAAGACCGAAGCCCCAACAGGCAGCCTGCCTTGCACTCCCTCTGCCGAAACTCTTACGATGGCATCGCTCTCGCAACCCTCCGATCGAGGAGTTAACTACTGCATGGCGACAAAAGAAGCCTTCCAGGAAGAACTCAACCCATTCCACATCGCAAAACAGCAGTTCAATCGTGCGGCGGACTACCTCGATCTCGAGTTACCGATGAGACATGTGCTGGAAAATGCCAAGCGACAATTAATTGTCTCGATTCCTGTGAAGATGGATGGCGGCGACGTGCAGGTGTTTGAAGGCTACCGAGTGCAGCACAACATCGCCCGCGGGCCGGCGAAAGGAGGCATTCGCTATCACCCGAACGTAACGTTGGACGAAGTGAAAGCTCTTGCCTCGTGGATGACCTGGAAGTGCGCCACGGTCGGTATTCCCTATGGCGGTGGTAAAGGCGGAGTCGTATGTGATCCGAAAAGTCTCTCGAAGAACGAACTGGAGCGACTCACTCGCCGCTATGCTTTTGAGATAGCCCCCATCATCGGTCCTGATCGCGACATCCCCGCGCCTGACGTCTACACGGACGAACAAACGATGGCCTGGATCATGGATACGATTTCAATGGTGCGCGGGCACACCGAGTTGGGCGTCGTGACGGGTAAGCCAATCTCACTCGGTGGGTCCCAGGGACGCGCCGAAGCGACCGCGCGTGGTTGTCTTTATGCCTTACGAGAGGCCTGCAAGGTTAACGGTATCGACTTGCAGGGAGCCCGGGTCGCCGTTCATGGATTTGGTAACGCGGGGGCAAACATCGCGCGCCTGGTGGCAGAAGATGGCGCCAAAGTTGTGGCGGCGTGCGATTCCCGGGCCGGTGTTTACGCCGAGAATGGAATCGACGTGACTGAAGCCCTCAAACATAAGGCCCTCACGACTTCGCTGTCTGGATTGTCGGGTACGAAGGAGATGCAGCCTGAGGATATCATCGGTGTCGACTGCGATATCCTGTTGCCATCGGCCTTGGAGAATGCGATCACACTTGCCACTGTCGGCAAAGTGAAGGCGAAGATCATCGGCGAGTTGGCCAATGGTCCAACTACGCCGGGAGCGGATCGAGTACTCGAAGAACAAGGTGTCTTTCTAATCCCTGACATCCTGGCAAATGCTGGTGGCGTCACGGTGAGCTATTACGAATGGGTGCAGGATCAGAATTCGTTCTTCTGGTCGGAAAAGCAAATCAACGAAACGTTGGAACAGACAATTCGCACGGCGTTTTATGGTGTACATGAAACAGCCAAACGATACGGCACAGACATGCGCACCGGTGCGTATATACTCGCAGTCCAACGCGTCGCGGATGCCACGAATGTGAGGGGAATTTTTCCGTAAAGAGTGTACTTGGTACTTTGTGCTTTGTCCTTTGTTTGTGATGGTTAAGTTGATGCCCGAGCACAAAGATTACTAATGACAAAGGACGAAGAACAAAGCACCAAGCACTAAGTACAAGATCAAAAATCGGCAATCAAAAATCAAAAATCCAAAATGTCTGATCAAATTACTGTCTACGAAAAGCCAACCTGCACCAAGTGTCGTGAGATGGACAAGTTCCTGCGTGAGAACGCGGTCGACTTCTCGAAGGTCAACTACTACATCGAACCGCTTAGCAAGAAAAAACTCACCGAATTGATTGCTAAGATGGACATCAAGCCGCGCGACCTGTTGCGCAAAAGCGAACCCATTTACCGCGAACTCGGCCTGGCGAAGGATGAGTTCACCGACGCGCAACTGATCTCTCTGATGGTCGAACATCCCGATCTGATGCAACGACCAATCGTTGAGCGTGGGGCACGGGCCATCCTGGGCCGGCCGACAGAGAACGTGAAGGAATTGTTGTAATCCTCTGCGAGTCAAGCATCATTGAAAAAATCAGCGGAAACAGTGTTTGTCTGTCAGAGTTGCGGGCACCAGACCGGCAAGTGGCTGGGAAAATGTCCCGAGTGCGGCGAGTGGAATTCTCTGGTTGAAGAGAGGGCCCAAGCCGCAAGAAAGGGCGGGGTGCGCAATGCATTCAAAATTCGCGAGGTAACCGCGGTTCCTTTCAGCGAAATCGAATCGCAAGACGACGTCAGAATTTCGTCTGGCGTGACCGAGTTTGATCGCGTTCTCGGCGGCGGGATCGTGCCCGGAACGCTGGTCCTGATCGGCGGCGATCCGGGTATCGGCAAAAGTACCCTGTTGCTGCAAGTTGCCGATCGCTTGAGTAGCACAGGCGCAATCGTTCTTTACGTCTCAGGTGAAGAATCAGAACGCCAGATTAAGCTCCGCGGTGAAA
>DATFRK010000792.1:0-11558 GCA_035263325.1 Pyrinomonadaceae bacterium
TGCTCGCATGACTGGACCAGGGAGAATTGGGATTCAATCAATGTACGTGCATCACCATACGGATTAGCCGAGAGTCCAATGTCCAAAGTCAAACGTCTGATAACCGACGCTGACCTAACATCATCCGAAACGAGTGTCTGCGAAGACTTTGGACTTTGGACTTTGGACTAGTACTCGTCTCTACAAGGAACAAACATGCAACCAACCCACACATGTCCCTGGTGCGGCCTCGTCACCGACGGCTCGACTCTTAGCTGCCCAGCGTGCGGCGCAACTATCAGCTCAAGCCACGTCGTAACGGAGTCGGGTTGGTCGGAACTCCCCGGCAGAAAAGACATGGCCAAGCTTCAGTTCGGCAACTCGTTTTGCCAGATCGAAGGCGTCTATGTCCCCGTTGCTGATGTAAATCTCGCACCGGGAGACAGTGTTTACTTCGCGCATCATGTGCTGTTGTGGAAAGATCCGCAGGTGAATATCACGGCGATGGGGTTGAAGGGGGCGTGGAAGCGTCTACTTTCAGGCATGCCGCTGGTCATGACGCAGGCGCATGGACCAGGTCACATCGCGTTCTCGCGCGATGCACCCGGCGAGATGATTGCGATGCCGCTACAACCGGGACAGGCAGTTGACGTTCGCGAGCACCTGTTTCTTGTCGCTACCAGTCAGATTACCTACGACTGGTTTCAGACTAACATCTGGTTTACCACCAGGAGTGGTAACGAATCGGAGACTCATTACCCCTTGGGCATGTTCATGGATCGGTTCTATGCGCCCGCTGCTCCCGGATTGTTATTACTGCATAGCGCTGGTAATGCCTTCGTGCGTGAGTTGCAGCCGGGGCAGACGATTCTTGTCAAACCGACGGCGCTACTATTCAAGGATCCAACCGTGCAGATGCAGTTACACTTTGAACATCCGGCGGGCACCTGGAGTTCGTGGCGTTCATGGGGAAACCGGTATCTCTGGTTGCGTCTACATGGACCAGGTCGAGTAGCGGTGCAATCCGCCTACAGCCCTCTGGAAGACAACGGCCGCAATATCACCCGCCACAGCGGCGCTACCGTCCAACAATGGGGCTGACCACGGGTGGCTAATTGCCTAATCTGCGGATTCATGAATTCTCAAGTGCCCATAAGCTTATCGAGCACCTTCCAGTACGACACCGGAAACAGACGCGCCACGAGCGATATGATCTTTGCATCTGAGCCAACCAGGACACGTGCCTGCCTACGCTCAATACCGCGTACGATTGTCTCTGCGGCAATCTCCGGAGGCATTCGCAACAGCTTCCGGTACCGCTCGCGTCGCCGCGCCATCTCTTCTTCCGTAATGCCAGCGGGAACGCGTGCCTTCTCAGCGATGGCGGTGTTCACCCCAGCCGGATGCACTACAGTTACGCCTACGCCTGAGCCCTCGAGTTCATGACGCAACGCCTCCGAGAACCCGCGTACCGCAAACTTACTTGCCGCATACGCGACCTGCTCGGGCGGCGCCACCAAACCGTATACGCTTGACAGATTCACCACCCGCGCATCATCACTCTTGCGCAGCAAGGGAAGGAAGGCCCGCGTCATTCGCACCATACCCCAGAAGTTGATATCAAAGAGCCACTCAAAATCCTCTTCGGAGACCTGCTCAAACGTGCCACCGACCGCCACCCCCGCATTGTTCACCAGCAGGTCAACAGCATGATGCCCGTCAACCGCAAAGTGCTCAGCCGCTACAACCTTCGGAAACTCCGCCACCGCCGAGCGATCAGCCACATCGACATGGTGCAGAGACACACGGACTCCCTTTTCCCGCACGAGGTCCGCCGTCTCTTTTATCCCCGCTTCGTCAATATCGGCGAGGGCGAGGTGGCAACCGCGGCCAGCCATTGCCACAGCGATCGCTCTCCCTAACCCGCCGCCCGAACCGGTGATCACTGCCGTCCGTCCTTCCAGGCGCATAAGCTCACCCACTGATCGCCGCCTCCGTATTGATTGTATAGAAACTGTTGGTACCATCTATGAAGTGGCTACCGGAGACTACCTGACAGAGCAGTTCAACAGATATCTTTGCTTTAAGCCACGCAAGCTTAGGCAAATATATGCGATGTCTAAGGTATCCTTTGTCTCAAGTACACTGGCTGCACTCCTTACTCTATCTTTCGTCGTCAAGGGACAACAACCATCTCCGACGCCTTCCCCCAAACCGAGCCCGGGGGCCTCACTTGAAATCAAACATGATTCATCAGTTGATCAGAAATCAGAACCAACCCCAGCACCGTCTCCTGAACTCGATTTCTGGCACCAGGAAACTATGACCGGAGATTGGGGAGGAACGCGCGCCCGCTGGAGAGAGCGCGGTTTCGAAATGCAGTTTACCCTGACGCAGTTTGTTCAGGGCACAGCGGCGGGAGGATTGCGACGTGACACGGAGGGGAATGGCAAGTTCGAAGCGCAGTTCAACATTGACTTGGATAAGGTGTGGGGCTGGAAGTACTGGTCCGCCGAAACGAAAGTCGAGTACAGATTTGGTGGACCCGTCCTGACAGGCACCGGAGCGATCAATACCGTCAACACTGATGTTACCGTGCCGGCATCACAGGGCAGCGTCGTCGCAATCACTGCTTTTAATTTCACCCGGGTCTTTCCAGTCAACTCGCATGATCAAATCGAGGTCTCCTTTGGCCGATTTAACACTTTGGATATTCAGGAAAAATTCTTTGGTGGAGCGGGCCTCGAAAAGTTCTTCAACGTCGCCCATATTGGACCAATGACCGGATTACGCCAGGTGCCGAATGTTACCAATGGGGCGGGCATCGATTACGTACGCAAGGGCGAATCGTTCATATCTTTTGGCATACTCGACCCGAACGACCATTCCACCAATGTCGGTCTTGATAACTTGTTCGGTGATGGAGTTACGCTGGCGCCCGTTATCAACCTTCCCTCAAAGTGGTTCGGGAAAACCGGTAAGCACTCATTTAGCTACACCGTGACAACAAAGAAATACACACCCTTCGATGCAATCAGGCAAATAGTCCTTCCCGGTCCGCCGCTCAATCCCGTTCAGCCGAAACGCGGCTCGTTTTCTATCAGCTATGTTGGCCGGCAGTTCCTGGTTGAGAGGAATAAGGACGACGGGTGGGGAGTTTTCACGCAGCTATCGATCGCCGACAAAGACACTAGCCCGGTCACACGATTTATAGATGTTGGACTCGGCGGCAACGGAATATTCACGGCGAGGCCTCAGGACGACTTTGGCATTGCGTACGCATACACAGGTTTGAGCGAAGTCCTCAAGGACAATCTAAACCTCGTGACACTCGGCAATGTGAGGCCGCACGCAGAACATCAATTTGAAGGGTTTTACAATTTTCACATTACGCCCTGGCTCAAGTTAACCGGCGACCTTCAGATCATTCGTCCTGTAGTACGTAGAGCAAACACAGCCGTCATCCCAGGTGCACGACTGGAGCTTATTTTCTAGGGAAAGTGCTCTGGTGAGTGAGACAGTGCGCAGCGCTGCGCAAGGTTTTTCAGGGGCGCGTGGTTGGTTGAGATTGAAGCATCACCGACTGAAGGCGGTGGTATCGCCGAATTAGCCTTCCTAACTTGGGGCATTCCCGGTTAAGTGATCAAGTTGGGTGGTAAATGCGAAGTGATGGCGCCGCTGAAGAAGGGAAGATCCTCATAACGAAGTCTTACAATCGCGGTGTTGGGGACGGTAATCGCAAGGAGGAAGCAGTGAAACGCCGACATTGATTGGCCGTTGAGTTCGGCCACTTTGTGCCAGAGCAGCCACATCGTTAGTTGAATAAGCTGTCCATGAGTGAAAACTGCGATGAAGTTTGCAGGGTCGGTAGGTGCTTCAAGTAGGCCGCGCGTCTTTTCCAGCATTGCTCGGGTGCGCGCAACAAACTGGGAAAAGGATTCGGCGCCTGGCCCATCGCAGTAACCGGGTTCGCTGCGGGACCAGTACTCGGCGACCATTGGTTTGCGTTCAGTAAGCGTAGTGTTGTGGCAGCGGTCGGCGGCGAGATAAGTGAATTCCTGCACGTCCCATTCCTGCGAGATCGTGTTGGGAAAACGATCCAACAGTGGAGCAGCGGTTTGTTGAGCTCGTAGATAAGGTGACAAGACGACCAGGTCAGGTTGTTTAGTAAAAGACGCTGCGACGCACCTTGCTTGTTCGATACCTCTTTCGGTCAAGGGAATGGTCGCGGGCTGAGAGGTTGCGGCGCCGGCGTTGGCGGTGCTTTCCGCGTGGCGAATAAGCCATATTTCTTTCATATCTAAGCCACAGATTACGGAGAGTCTATTGACCAAGTCAGTTTAGGCGATGTATAAGGTGACTGTCTTTCTAATGGAAATCAAGAGCAACACAACCTCTACTCCAGCTGTAATCAGGGCCGCCTGCGCATGTGTGTGCGTGTGTACTTGTTGTCGGCTGTTCGCAGAGCGGGGTGGGTGTATGCCATAGAACTTTTCCAAAACTATGAATGCAACCGCAGCCGCTCGGATCGAGCGGCTTTTTTGTTGCCTGTAAACCGGAACTTTCCACGAACTTGGAAAACGTACGAGAAAGTGAACTCGAATGAACGTGGAACTCATAGAAAGCGTGGCGCCATGACCGTTGAGATTGCTGAGCCAAACTTCTTTCGCTTGCCTGACGAAGTGATTGCGGAACTCGACATCTACGAAGAGCAGATCCGTAAGTACCGGCTAGGTGAACTGGGTGAGACCAAGATGCAGAAGCAGCGCTTGCACTTTGGCACCTACGCACAGCGGCAGGAAGGCGTCCAGATGCAGCGCATCAAGATTCCTGGTGGCCTTCTGACTGCGGATCAACTGACGCGAATAGCAGATGCTTCGGACCAGTTCGGCAGCGGCTTCATGCACTTCACCACCCGTGAAGATGCGCAGATCTATTACGTTCAACTCGACCAGGTGCCCGAGTTACTACGGTTTCTCGCCGACAGCGGCATCACCACGCGTGAAGCTTGTGGCAATACAGTTCGTAACATCACCGCCTGCTATCGGGCCGGTACTTCAGCAGACGAGATTTTCGACGTCTCGCCTTACGCCACGGCACTGTTTCGTTTTCTGGTGCGGAATAAGTGGAACCAAAACCTCGGGAGAAAGTTCAAGATCACTTTTGAAGGCTGCGCTGAAGATCACTCGCGGTTGCGAATTCACGACATTGGTCTATGGGCCACCACCCAAGCTGAGCGGCGCGGGTTCCGAGTTTACCTGGGCGGAGGCCTGGGCGGCACACCCCATCTCGCCTATCTCTACACAGAATTCCTGCCGGTCGAAGAATTATTCAATCTGGTGGCGGCAACGTTGCGACTCTTCGATCGCTACGGTGAACGCAAGGCACGGATGAAGGCGCGCATGAAGTTCTTGATCGAGACGCTTGGTTGGGATACGTTCTGCGCCGCACTTGATGAAGAACGACAGCGGATTGGGCCAATTCCGTTGCCGGAATTGCCAGCGGAGTTTGCTGCTCGCCCACCACTGCGTCGAGAAACGCTGCCGGTCCTTAATAAGCAGCTCGACAATGCTTCCTTCGTCGCCTGGGCCAACGATTCAGTCATCCCTCATAAATACTCCGGCTACCGTGGTGTTCATGTGCGCATAAAACTGGGTGACCTGACTGCCCGCCGCGCCCGCCAACTCGCTGATATTGCGCGCCGATTCTCTGACGCTCAGCTGCGAACATCAATCGAGCAGAACATCTACCTTCCCTGGGTGAAGGAGGAGGCGCTGCTCGATCTCTACCAATCACTCTGCGAGATATCACTCGCCGCACCAGGCGTCGGCACCATCGCCGACGTCACTACCTGCCCGGGATCAGATACGTGCCGGTTGGGTATTGCTTCTGCGAAGGGCCTGGGCAGTGCGCTTGATGATGCATTTGGCGCGACTGCCACGAGAAACGTTGAGCCACTTAACATCAAGATCTCCGGCTGTCCGAACGGTTGTGCGCAACACTCGATTGCCGGTATCGGCTTCTATTCGGCTGCCCTGACGCATGACGACCGCACTGTCCCGGCATACTTTGTCACAGTTGGTGGCCAGGCGCGGGGGAACGTCGCGCAATTCGGCTCACTGCTTGGTAAGTTTCCCGCGAAGAACTGTGTGAGCGTGACCGAGACGTTGTTGGCGTTGTTTGAGAAAGAGAAGTCTGCGGGCGAAGACTTCAACTCCTTCGTGGTGAGAATGGGAACGGAACGGTTGAAGGAATTACTCAAGCCTTTGCAGGAGGTTCCTGACTTCGCGCAAGATCCCTCCTTTTATGAAGACTACGGCCACGAACACGAACGCTTTGCCGTGCGCAAAGGCGTCAAGGGCGAGTGTGCCGGATCTACTGTCGCGGAAAAGGTGCCAACCATAGAAGCGGCCCATGAATGGTTGGCCCAGGCGGAGGCATATCTCTATCACAAGAACTACGAGCAGGCGGCGCTGGCGGCGTACGAAGCTGCGGCGTTGGCTGCCCGAGTGCCGCTGTATCCGCGCGGGGTTGATCCTTTCACGTCGGCGGAGGCGTTGTGGGAGTTTGAGAATCTGTTTGTACTTTCGGGCGAGACAGCGGGGGCCTGGGGTGATGTTTCAGCCAGGTTTGAATGGCTCAAAGCACGAAGCCGCGATCTTACTCAAGGGCCTGATGAGATCCTCGAGGAAACGCGCAGTTTTGTGATCTACTGCGAACGGATGGTAGCCAGGGAAGCAGTGTCAGTGGCATGAGAGACGACAGAGAAATAGGCGTTCTGGTGGTGGGCCACGGTAGCCGTCGACGCGAAGCAAACGACGATGTGCGTGAGGCGGCGCGGTGTGTGGCGGAGCGCGGCGATTTCAGCCTGGTGGAAGCGGCTTTCCTGGAAATAGAGCATCCCAATATCAGCGAGGGATTCACGCGTCTGGTTGAACGCGGAGCGAGACAGATTGTGGTCCACCCGTACTTCCTGTCGCCGGGTCGGCACACCAGGGGTGACATCCCCGTCGAGGTTCAGGCAGCTGCTAATAGGCATCCTGGAATTAGTTTTCGGATCAGTGAGCCACTCAACGCACATCCCCTGGTGATTGCCGCTTCAGTCGAACGTATCCGTCAAGCGATGGACGAACCGGCGCCGAAACGAGGAATAGTTTATCTCGTAGGTGCGGGGCCCGGTGATCCCGGCTTGTTGACTGTCAAAGCGCGCGACCTGCTCGCAACTTGTGAGGTAGTTGTCTACGATTACCTCGTTAACCCTGACATCCTCAGTTGGGTGCGTTCAGACGCCGAACGCATTTACGCCGGCAAGGTTGGTGGCGGCCGGCAAACGCCGCAAGAGCAGATCAACGGTCAACTAATTGAGCAGGCGTTGCAGGGAAAACGCGTGGTGCGCCTCAAGGGTGGCGATCCATTTCTGTTTGGTCGTGGTGGGGAGGAGGCGGAAGCACTGGCGGCCGCCGGGATTCCGTTTGAAATTGTTCCTGGTGTTAGCTCGGCTCTCGCAGTGCCAGCTTACGCTGGGATTCCGCTGACCCATCGTGACTACTCGTCGTCAGTAACTATCTTGACTGGTGCGCGGGCTAATGATGAAGCGCTACGGCTGTCGTCAGCGGCTGACACGCTGGTGATTTTGATGGGTGTGAAACAGTTGCGGGAAATTACGAAGGATCTGGTGGCTGCGGGCCGAGCGTTGGAAACACCGGTGGCAGTGATCCGTTGGGGTACGTATGAAGGGCAACAGACAATTTGCGGAACGCTCGAGACGATTGCTGAAGAGGCGGAGCGGGTGGAGATGCGGGCGCCGGCCGTAATTGTGGTAGGCGAAGTCGTGAGACTGCGCGAGCAGTTGCGGTGGTTTGAGGGTGCGGTGAGGCGCTCTGTGTGGGAGGAGTTGGAGCTTGCGGCGACGGGATGAACAACTGGCCGCCGACAGACTTGTAGTTGTCAGGAGCTAAGCCTACAAAAATGTAGTTCGTAGGTTTCTACATCGAGCGGCGTGGTCATAGCGATAGTTATGAGGCTCCCAACGTATACGTTCAGCTCTCCGCGGTAACCTCGCTGCGAATCCGCGGTGAATGCCTCTTAACAACTCAACCGCCGAGTCGCGGAGGACGCCAGGGTGAGCGCTGAGAGTTGATGCTGGTCCACCGCTTGTTTCTGAACTGTTACTGAACTTAGAACAGCACTCTGAGTCTGAAATTTGAACTCTCCCCGATCTGGAGACCCTTTGGTACCCGCCAATACCAAGCCTTGCCCATCTTATGGCCGGGAAGTTTCCTACATTTGTGTCGCCTCACGAATCGCCCATGACAGAAGTGTTAGTTTCGCTCTCGCACGATAAATGTGCCTTTCCCGTGGAAAATTGATGGATTTGCCAATTTTCTTAGTGCTCTGCCCGCCTAATCACCAACCGCTACAGGTCCACACGGAATTGATTCCGGAGTGGCACAACGATTGTTGACAACAAGCGAGAATTCCCTCTGCTTGCAGTTCCCTGGAGTTGGATCGTCCGCCCTGAACCAGTAACGACATCCAGTTTCAGACAAGGAGAACTCCAGTTCTCATCAGTAGGAACCTTGGCAAATACCTAACATTGAGGAGCCGATAACACGATGAATGAGAAAACCACTGACGCGAAACGGAAATTATTGTCCCTTTGCACTCGACTCACTGACCGAGCGGCGCGATGGAAGTTTTGGAGTGTTAGCGGTCGTTCTCAAAATAGATCCCGCCAGTTTGTGCTGGCAGCGGCAACAGTTGTTATTTTGCTCGCCTTGCCGTTGGTGGTGATGGCCGGTGATCCGACCGGCGCAACTACCGGAAATGCTGGTGCGGTAACCGCAGCAAAATCAGGTGAGCCGACCATCCAGGAATTATCTGATGCCGTCGGTCACGCGAATATTTCTATCAACTTCGTCTGGACGCTAATCGCGTGTTTCCTGGTCATGTTCATGCAGGCCGGTTTCGCTTTGGCCGAAACTGGCTTTACTCGCGCCAAGAACGCTGCCCACACGATGGCGATGAACTTCATGTGTTACCCGCTTGGTATGCTCGGCTTCTGGATCTGTGGCTTTGCTCTCATGATGGGAGGTGTCGGGGCAGTGTCAGCGTTGGGTGGAACTGGACCGCTCACTGATGCTTTCTCGATTCATATCGCCGGTCACACACTTAACATGTTTGGGCATAAGGGCCTTTTCCTCCGCGGCGACAGCTACGACGTTGGTGTGTTTACGCTGTTCATGTTCGCCATGGTTTTCATGGACACCGCGGTCACTATTCCCACCGGAGCCTTAGCTGAGCGTTGGAAGTGGAGCTCCTTCGTTGTGTACTGCTTCTTCATGTCCATGTTTGCCTATCCGGTTTTTGGCAATTGGGTTTGGGGCGGTGGTTGGCTATCGCAACTCGGAACCCAGTTCGGACTGGGACACGGTCACGTAGACTTCGCCGGATCTTCAGTGGTGCATATGGTCGGAGGCGTAGCGGCGCTGGCAGGCGCTATCGTACTTGGACCAAGAATTGGCAAGTACGGTAAGAATGGAAAAGTTAATGCGATCCCCGGTCACCATATGCCAATGGCGATTCTCGGTGTGTTCATCCTGGCCTTCGGCTGGTTTGGGTTCAATGCTGGTTCCTCGCTTTCGGGCACCGACCTGCGCATCTCTGTGATTGCGGTTAACACCATGCTTGCCTCAGCGGGTGGCGCATTCTCCGCAATGATCGTGGCGCAAAAATGGTTTGGTAAGCCGGATCTTGGTTTGATGGCCAATGGCATGCTGGCTGGTCTGGTTGCGATTACGGCGCCCTGTGCTTTTGTCTCTAGCTTTGGCGCGGTGATTATAGGTCTCATTGCCGGTGTGTTGCTCGTCGGTAGTGTTTACTTCGTCGAACACAAACTCAAGATTGACGATCCAGTTGGCGCTATCAGCGTACACGGCGTCAACGGCGCGTTTGGTGTGCTTGCCGTTGGCTTGTTTGCCGATGGCACTTACGGCGCTGGTTACAACGGAATCGCATCGCCTGTGATCGGACTCTTTTATGGTGGTGGCTTCAGTCAATTAATTGCCCAATCGATCGGCACGCTGTCGTGCTTCGTATTCATCTTTGCTTCGTTCTTTGTCTACTTCAAAATAGCAGACAAGGTGCTGGGGAATCGGGTCTCGGCAGAGGTAGAACTCGAAGGTTTGGACCTCGCCGAAGTTGGTGTCCTGGCCTATCCAGATTTCAACTTGCGTCCACATGTCGCGTTGGGTGCCGCTGACATTGCGCAGGAAGAGCCGCAAGCCGTCGAAGGCGTTATTCCGGTCAAGGCGCAAACCAGTGCAGCGTAAGAAGGGAGAGAAGGGATCCTGCTAACCTTTTGTCTCCAGTGTTCGAGATAGGCTTATCTGTTGTCGTACCGGTCGATGCAGGTAAGCCTCGAACATTTATGGCGTCGGGTTGAACAGAGATGACTATCGGCGATGCAATAGCTGCTCAGGGTCCTAGTGCTCACGGGCTGGAGCCGTTGGTTCTGATCGGCATCGCCGCGATCCTGATCATTGCGAAGCTTTCCGGTGAGTTGTTCGAACGCTGGGGCCAGCCAGCGGTACTGGGGGAACTAATCGGAGGTATTGTCGTTGGCAACCTTGCAATTATTGGTTTCAACGGAGCAGAGTTTCTCAAGGGCAACGAAATCATTGGGGCACTGGCTCAGCTCGGGGTAATCATCTTGCTCTTTGAAGTTGGGCTGGAATCGAATATTGCGGAGATGATGGAGGTGGGTTGGTCATCGCTCGCGGTGGCGGTGGTGGGGGTGGTTGCTCCCTTCTTTTTAGGCTGGGCGGTCGCTGCGTATTTCATCCCGAGTGCTCCACAACTTGAGCATATCTTCATTGGCGCGACATTGTGTGCCACCAGCGTCGGTATTACAGCCCGGGTGCTGAAAGACCTGGGCCAACTGTCGCTACGCGAGGCCCGTATCATTCTCGGCGCAGCGGTGATCGATGATGTTCTGGGTTTGTTAATCCTCGCGGTCATCGCCGGAGCAATCAAAGCAGCCCAGAATGGCACCTCGCTGGCGATGTTTGATGTCGCACTGATTGCTATCAAAGCAATCCTTTTCCTGGTCGGTTCGATCCTAGTCGGTCATTATCTTGTCCCGAGAGTTTTTCATCGTGCGGGTCGTCTACAGGGCAACGGCGTCTTGTTGGCACTCTCGATCTCCTTCTGTTTCCTGTTGGCCTGGACTGCTTCGCTCGTCGGACTCGCGCCCATAGTGGGAGCATTCGCGGCCGGTCTCGTTCTTGATGAAGCGCATTTTGAGTCGTTTCGTAATGAAGAGTTACGGCTGGAACAACTGCTCGCCCCGGTCAGTAGCTTGCTGGTTCCTTTGTTCTTTGTGCTAATGGGATTGAAGGTTGACCTGAGAGCACTTGCCAAACCGGAACTGCTGGCTTACGCAACCATGCTCACATTGGCGGCGGTTGTGGGCAAGCAAGTTTGCGGGCTAGCAGTCTTCGAGAGAAGAATCAATCGACTGGCAATTGGTATTGGGATGATTCCTCGGGGTGAAGTCGGACTAATCCTGGCAGGCATCG
>DATFRK010000793.1:0-4886 GCA_035263325.1 Pyrinomonadaceae bacterium
TCCTTCGGTAAGGTACCGCAGGCTTCATTGGAAGTACCACAGGTGGTAGCGCCTGATCCGAAGCCACCACAAATCAAGAACCCATCATTGCCAGTGGCGGCAACCGTTGTAGCAGATCCATTACTGGTTCCGCCTGACGCAAGGGTGTTGCCTTACGGCGATTACAAATCAAAGAGTACTGATCCTTCGTCCGGACCCGGAACTGGCAACGGTATCGGTACTGGTACCGGCGGCGGTATCGGTCCCGGTGAAGGTGGCGGTTTGGGGCCGGGCCGGGGCGGCAACATCGGTGGCGGAGATTTTAATGCGGGCGGCGGTGGTCCAGGTGGTGGCGGTGGTGGCGGCTACGACAAGATCTTCACCGGGAAGGATGTAACGTCGAAGGCCAGATTATTGTCGAAGCCTGAGCCTCAGTACACTGAAGACGCCCGCAAGAACCAAATTACTGGTACGGTTGTGCTGAAGGTCGTGTTTGCTTCGTCAGGCCAGGTCACGAATATCCGCACTGTCTCAGGACTGCCTTACGGTTTGACCGAACGAGCAATTGCGGCTGCACGTCAGATCAAGTTTGTACCCGCAACCAAGGACGGACACCAGGTCTCCATGTGGATGCAGTTGGAATACAACTTCAATCTGTACTAAGTTGACTGTCCCAAATAAAATAAGAGCGGCGTTGCCATACAGACAACGCCGCTCTTTTTTGTTTATCTCGTAACAGTTCTTAAATGTAACGCTCAGCGAAGCGCTTGATTCGCTTGATTCCCTCCTGTAGTTGGGCCATTGAAGTCGCGTACGAGATGCGCACATAGCCTTCCGCGCCGAACCCTGTACCATCAGTCACCACTGTCTGTTCTTCCTCAAGCAAATGTTGGGAAAATTCGGCGGAGGTCTTGAGACTCTTCTTGAGACAGCCACGTACGTTAGGGAAGGCGTAGAAAGCTCCTTCCGGTTCGTTACAGGTGATACCCGGAATCTCTTTCAACGCCCCTAAAAGCCAGGCGCGACGGGCGGTGTATTCTGCCAACATCGTTCCCACGGATTCCTGCGGTCCAGTAAAGGCTTCAATCGCTGCCCGCTGGGCAATCGAGTTGGGATTCGAAGTTGAGTGTCCCTGTACCTTTAACATCGCCTTGATCCACTCACTTGGACCAAGTGCGTAACCCATGCGCCAACCAGTCATGGCGTAGGTCTTGGAAAAAGATCCAGCGATGCAAAGGCGGGACCGTATTTCCGCAGGTAAACTGGCGGCGCTAAACACCTCGGCCGGTGGATAGACAAACCGCAGGTAGCATTCATCGGAAATCACGTACAGCCCGCGTTCCGAGGCCAGTTCCATGATGCGGCGAAACTCTGCGGGCGGCAGCACACGACCCGATGGATTTGAAGGCGAATTCAGAATGATCAGCTTGGTCCGTGGGGTTATCGCGCGCTCCACTTGCTGGGCCGTCAAGACAAAGTCCGTATCTTCGGTTTCGATATAGACTGGATTGCCCCGGGCGAATACGACCACCTCGGGAAAGGTGACCCAGTAAGGCTTAGGAATCAGGACGTCGTCGCCGGGATCGATCAAGGTAACTACAGCATTGAAAATCGCCTGTTTCCCTCCGGAGGTAGCCATTACTTCAGCCGGTTGATATTGAGTGCCAAATCGCTCAGCGTAGAAATCAATGATTGCCTGTTGTAGTGGCCGAACGCCGCCCGTCGAAGTGTATTTAGTGTAGCCGGCGCGCATGGCCTCGGCGGCGGCTTGCTTGATGTTATCGGGCGTGTCGAAATCAGGTTCACCAGGACCGAAGTCGACCACGTCAGCACCAGCTGCTCGCAGTGCCTCCGCAGCCTGCATGGCAGCAATGGTTGACGACGATTGCATCTTCGCGACGTTTTCCGAAGGATGGAAGGGAATGGTAGCAGGGAAGGTTTTCATCAAATTAACAAACCTCACGCCAACCAGGCGAACAGGTTAGTGGCTCCAGTTTTTGAGAATATTGGTAGAACTTTTCGCACCTGTTGGTGAGCTTATCAGGCTCCGAGTATACCACGCCAGTTACCCCACACCGGTTTATGGCCGCATCATTTTTTCTTTCATGCGCTTTTCGACAAGCGTCGGGACGAGGCCGTCTATGATCCCTCCCAATTGGAAGATCTCCTTGACGAGGCGTGAACTCACGTAGGAATAAGTTTCAGCGGGCATCATGAATACTGTTTCGATACTTGGCTCGAGCCGGCGGTTCATCAGAGCCATCTGCATCTCGTATTCGTAATCCGAAATGGCGCGAATGCCACGAACAATTGCATCTGCTTCTTGCGCGACCGCATAGTTAACGAGCAGCCCCTGAAACGAGTCGACGCGAACCCGGCATTGTCGTTGATTGATGTCTTGCAATACCCCGTTGAGCATCTGTTGACGCTCTTCGACAGTGAAGAATGGTTGCTTTGCCGGATTTACCAGGATGGCGACGATTATTTCGTCGAAGAGTTTGCAGCCGCGTTCAATGATGTCCAGATGGCCGTTGGTAACGGGATCAAATGAACCGGGGAAGATGGCCCGTCGCATGGCAGGAATGGTAAGGCTTAAACCAGCAAATGGTAAATAGAAATGTGTCTCGCGTTGCTATCAGGCAAAGAGGAGGCGTAAGATGCGGTTAAATAAGGAGCGGCGATGTCACGGATTCTCTCACCAATCGACAACCACCTGCCACCGCATTTGATGGTCAACGTCAAGGGCGTCATAACCACCGAACAGTTCGAGGAATTGTGTCGCGCAAATCGTGATCTGCGGCTTGAACTCACCTCAGCCGGAGAACTAATCGTCATGCCACCCACCGGCTCCAGAACCGGAATGCGTAATTTTAACCTCACAGGACAGCTTGCAGTGTGGGTCGAAGAAAATGGAACAGGTGTCGGTTTCGACTCCTCTGCTTGCTTCGCCATGCCGGATGGCTCACGACTATCGCCGGATGCCTCATGGGTCAGGAGGAACCGGTGGGACAAGTTGACCGAAGACGAGCAGGAAGGATTTGCTCCGCTGTGCCCTGATTTCGTGGTGGAGATTCGATCCAGAAGCGATAATCTGCCGCCACTGCAAGAGAAGATGTTGAATTACCTTAGCAACGGTGCGGCGATGGGTTGGTTGATCGATCCTCTTAAGCAACTGGTCTATATTTACCGGAAGGACGAGCCGGTGCTGATTCTGGAAAAACCTGAATTTGTTCCTGGCGACCCACTGTTACCCGGCTTTCGGTTGCAGATGGCAGGCTTGTGGTAAGGCCTGATTGGCTTTGAGAGCTTATCTGTGTGGCGCAGAGAAGCGTTCATGCGAGGCCTCACTGAAGACGCTTGACGGTTGCGGAAGGGGATGATTCAATAAGCTTTGAAATTTTGACGTGGTGAGTTAAGGCGACTTGCGGCCACGTAAAATAATCCGCTAAACAGCTCGGCCAGTTAATCCGAACGAGTTTTGGAGGCTCCGCGTTGTTAGGCGCGGAGCCTCTTGACATTTTAGATTGCCGATTCTCGATTGTGCCACAGTTGGATTGGCCCTTGGTAATCATGGTTGAGACTGGCTGGAGCGCTAGATATCGGAAGCAAATTGCAATTTTCCGGTTATGATTAGACCAGAACCATTATTTTAGCCGTCGACGTAGTAACCAATCGGCAATCGACAATTGGCAATCGGCAATCATGAAGTTTCTCGACACACTTAAAGAGCGAATCGTCGTCTTTGACGGTGCGATGGGTACCAACATCCAATCGCAGAACCTGACTGCCGATGACTTTGGTGGTCTCGATGGCTGTAACGAATATCTGCTGGTTACTAAGCCCGAGGCTATTGAGAAAGTTCACGCCGGCTTTCTCGAGGTTGGCTGCGACGTGGTCGAAACAGACTCATTTGGTTCTACCTCGATTGTCCTCGCTGAATACGACATCGCGGATCGCGCATACGAACTGAACTTCAAGGCCGCTCAATTAGCCAAAAGAGTAGCCAGTGACTTCAGCAGCAAAGAGAAACCGCGCTGGGTTGCCGGGTCAATGGGACCAACCACCAAGCTGCCATCTCTCGGTCACATAAAGTTTACCGACATGAAAGCGGCCTTCTTTGAACAAGCCAAAGGTTTGGTTGAAGGTGGCGCCGATCTTCTAATTGTTGAGACCTGCCAGGACATTCTGCAAACGAAGGCTGCGCTGTCTGGCATCTTCGATTATTTCGAAGAGGCAAGACTCCGCCTGCCGGTTATGGCCCAGGTAACCATCGAAGCCTTCGGTACGATGCTGATGGGCACCGAGATTAGTGCGGCGCTGACTGCCCTTGAGCCATTTCCGATTGACGTCATCGGCATGAACTGCGCCACTGGTCCCAAGCAGATGACGGAGAACGTGCGCTACCTCTGTCAAAATTCCATTCTGCCGGTTTCAGTCATCCCTAATGCGGGCATACCAGAGAACGTCGGTGGCCACGCTCACTACAAAGAGACGCCTGAGTCCCTGGCTGCGGATCTAACTCACTTCGCCCGTGACCTGGGAGTCAATATTGTTGGCGGTTGTTGTGGTACCACGCCGGCGCACCTCCAGGCTGTAGTTGACGGCGTCAAAGGTTTAACGCCCAGGCAGCGAAACAATCAACGGCTACCTTCCGCCTCTTCAATATTCATTCAGCAACCGTATGTACAAGACACTTCGTTTTTAATCATCGGCGAACGTGTGAATGCGAGCGGGTCGAGGAAGATGCGCGACTTGCTCAACGCTGAAGATTGGGATGGGCTGGTGTCGTTAGCGCGTGAGCAGGAGAGGGAAGGCGCTCACATCCTG
This sequence comes from Pyrinomonadaceae bacterium, assembly GCA_035263325.1. GTDB lineage: Bacteria > Acidobacteriota > Blastocatellia > Pyrinomonadales > Pyrinomonadaceae > PSRF01. The sequence goes on from DATFRK010000793.1 coordinate 4,807, forward strand.
GATGTTAACGTCGACTTCGTCGGTCGCGACGGCGAAGCTGATATGCATGAACTGGCCTCTCGCCTGGTGACGAACATCAA
>DATFRK010000794.1:0-16754 GCA_035263325.1 Pyrinomonadaceae bacterium
TCGCTTAGCTGGCCGCCACGACAGACTCAGTCTCATCTGGCGCCTCTCCCGTTTCGGTATTTTCTTCTACCTGGGTTGTCGCCGGTTGAGCCTGCGCTCGTTCGCCATTTGCGTCTCCGCCCTCGATGATTGTGCCCGAGACCTCAGCGGGCGCAGTTTCCGCTTCTCCGCTCGCCTCTCCCTGATCCTCGGCGACAACGCCTCCTTCGGTCGCGATCTGATTTCCTTCGACGATGGCGTCGGAAATTCGCGAAGCAAACAGCCGTACGGCACGGAGCGCGTCGTCGTTGCCCGGGATTACGTAGTCAATTCCCTCAGGCGAACAATTGGTGTCCACCACGGCCACGATAGGAATTCCGAGGCGATTGGCCTCTGCTACGGCGATCTCTTCCTTCTTCACGTCGATAATGAAAACAATGTCGGGAAGACGAGTCATCGACTTAATGCCGGCCAGGTTCTTATTCAGGCTCTCGCGTTCTCGGTCAAGCTTGATACGCTCTTTCTTTGTCAGTTTCTCGTAGCGTCCGTCAGTCTGCATCGACTCGAGGTCCTTGAGCCGCTTGATGGACTTCTGCACGGTTTGAAAGTTTGTCAGCAAACCGCCGAGCCAGCGCTGGTTCACGTAGTACTGACCGCACTTTTCCGACTCTTCTCGAATCGCATCCTGGGCCTGTCGTTTTGTCCCGACAAAGAGAACTGTTTTGCCTTTGTCCTCGGCGATCAGGTTCGTGACGAAAGTAATTGCCTCACGAAACATGCGCTGAGTCTTCTGCAGATCGATAATGTAAATGCCGTTGCGCTCACCAAAGATGTATTCCTTCATCTTTGGATTCCAGCGTCGCACCTGGTGGCCGAAGTGAACACCGGCCTCCAGCAACTCTTTCATGGTAACCGAAACCAAAACTGTAATCTCCTTCTCGCTAATTGGTTTAATGTACTCGCCGCAGCCGCTCGACTTCTTTTAGCGTAAGCAACCAATCGAGCTGCGACAATGGATTTCAAGCATCCCGGTGCGAAGACACCGGGATAACCCGATGGTGAAATTATCGCTTGGAAAACTGGAAACGTTTCCGAGCGCCCTTTTGTCCGTACTTCTTTCGTTCCTTGATGCGAGGATCGCGCGTTATCAAACGCGCCTGCTTCAAGGTCGAACGCAGGTCAGCGTTGAATTCCAAAAGAGCGCGAGTTATGCCATGGCGAATCGCGCCTGCTTGTCCGGCTGGACCGCCACCCGTCACATTGATGAGCAAATCAAATTTATTGATCGTTTCAGTCAGCTGCAATGGCTGCCGAATGATCATCCGCAAAGTCTCGTTGGGGAAATACCGATCAAACGGTTTCCGATTAACCTGGACGTCTCCCGATCCGGGTCTCAAATAGACCCGCGCGGTCGATGTTTTCCGGCGCCCTGTTCCATAGTACTGGATTTCAGCCACAGTAATCTTTCCTTCTCTATCTCAACTTCTCGGCTTTATTGTTGGTTGGCTTGGTGAGTTAACTCGTAGGCTTGCGGGCGCTGAGCGTGGTGAGGATGCTCGGCATCGGCATAAACCTTGAGCTTCTTCGCCATCGCTTTGCCGAGCTTGTTCTTCGGCAGCATGCCTTTAATGGCCAGCTCTAGCACCCGCTCCGGGCGCTTGGCCAACATCTCCTGAGCCGTGACCTCACGCAGGCCGCCGGGGTAAAGCGTGTGGTGCCGGTAGACTTTCTGTTCTACCTTATTTCCCTTCAACACAGCTTTTCGTGCATTGATCACCACTACATGGTCGCCCGTGTCCATGAACGGAGTCCAAGCCGGGTTCCGCTTACCGGTTAAGATTTGGGCTACTTCAGACGCCAAGTGACCGACGGTCTGACCGGCAGCGTCAATCACGTACCATTTTCGTTTTCCAGCGAGGTCTTTTCCGCTGGGGAAGTATGTCGACATAGTTAACTATCTCTGTTTTCAGCGAATAAAACGCGAACGGCTAGAATACCGAACGCCTCAGAAAATTGTCAAGTTTACGCGCCAACCCGTTTGAATTCAACTCTCTTACAAATTGGCGCGTCTTGCGGTTGTTTCTAATCAGGTGTTTTCAGACGCGGCGTGAGAAGGGAACTATAACTCGAACCAAAGCGCCTTACTCATGTACACGCGACCACCCCAGTGACCGGAAAAACTAAAAAGGCCCTACGACTGTTGCCGTAGAGCCTTTTGTTTGGTCTTCGTCTGACTTACGGTTTGTCAGGCGGCTTGGTTGTATCGTTCCGCTTCAATTTGGGCGGCGCTGATGATTCAGCCGGCTTTTGGTCGGTGCCATCGGTAGTGGTAGTTCCCGGGTCATCCGGCGTTGGCTGGCGACGCTTGAGAGTCGGTCTTCCGGGTGCTCCATCATCGCCCGCAGCGATAGCCCCAGATGTCGATGCCCGGGCGTTTGAAAGTCGCAGCAGCCGACCCTTAACGCGCTGAAACTCCGAACTGCTGATTACATACTCTTCATGCTCGGGGAATCTGGCTGCGAGGGCAAGAGCGGCGGCCCGCCGATCTGGCGGTGCTGGGTGACTGGCAAACGCACGCGATATCAGTCCAGGTTTCTTCTTGTTCTTGGCTTCCAGTTTCTCAAACATTGTGGCCATGGCCCCAGGGTCGTAGCCAGCTGCATACATGTACTGAACACCCAGCTTGTCGGCTTCTGCCTCTGCATTGCGGCTAAACTTCATGAATGCGCCCAACAAGCCAAGGTTGGCGGTGTTCTGGTAAATCAGCCCAGGAATACCACCCAGGAAGATCGAGCCAAGAATGGCGGAATACTCGAGAATGGACGCTTTCGTGTTGTTCTCGACGGCGTGCCGGGCAGCGACGTGGGCAATCTCGTGAGCCATCACGCCGGCAAGTTCGGCCTCGTTATCAGCCGCCAACAACAAGCCTTTGTTCACGTAGAAAAAACCACCTGGCAGCGCAAACGCATTGACTTCATCCGAATCAATCACCTTGATAGTGAAGGGAACTTTTGCGTCGGAGTGCAAAACAATATTCTGACCGACGCGGTTCACGTACTCAGTGATCATCGGGTCGTCGATGAACTTTGCCTGTCGATCGACCTCGGCTGCCAACTCGCGACCCAAGCGCACTTCTTTCTCTGTCGACCCGCTCATCTTGGAAATTATTCCGGTATTAATGTTCCGCTTGCCGATCATTGCCGGGTCTTCGTTAGTAGAAAGCGGCTTTCCCGAACCAGCGGACGCGACTACCGGAGTAGTGGCGGCTGGCGTGGTTTCGGCTTTTTGAGTTTGAGCTTTGTCAGACTGAGTGGTGGTGCTGTTTTGGTCCTGAGGCAGAGTGGTCGTCGTTTGCGCGATTCCGACAATTGAACTTGAAAGCAACGACGCAGCCAATGCCAGGGCGGCGGTGGTGCGGGAGAAGCGGTTCATAAAAACCTCCAAAAACTAGGAAAGCTCGGCTACTTCCAAGAAACCCGTCCCAGGCTTCTTCCAATGCTGACAACTGTTTGGCAACCGGGGGCGAAAACAGTCAGGGTCGAAAGCTGTGGGTGGGATTCGCGTCTATGTTTTCGCTTTGGTTTTCAAACGCGCAACCTATGATGCAGTGGGTCTGTAGGATGGTTGCGCGACCCAAAAACTTCCGAGCCTTGCCGCGGGCTGAGTTCCGGGCTTTGAACCCGCCTGTAGCGGTTTCGATCCACGGGGAATTATAATCCAGAGTATACAGTAAATACTCAGTCAATCCACAGTAATTGCAAGACATATCCGTAACTATTTTCAAGCCAAGAGCAAACTCCGCGAATGCCAACAAGAAAGCGTCGACCCCGAAAAAGACCCGGTATCTCAATCATTGGCGCTGGACGGTTGGGAACGACCATGGCAATTTCGTTGCGCGCTCGCGGCTATCCACTTGAGGCTTTAGTTACTCGTGGCAGCGCAAGCGCTCGACGAACTGCTGCTCTGTTTGACGCGCCCACGCCGGTTTTAGCCGCAAAACAACTGGACCAGTTGCCCTACAGCGAGGTCGTCATCGTGGCGACCCCAGATGATCAACTGCCTGAAGTGGGTAAGAGCCTCGCGCGCGTAGCTGCCTTTAAGGGGCGAAGGCCAACGGTACTGCACACGAGCGGCGCTTTGGCGTCGAGTGTCCTTGCGCCGCTCGCGAAGCTTGGTTGGCACGCTGGTTCGCTCCACCCGCTCCTGTCGGTCAGTGACTCGCAATCCGCCGCTAAGACGCTTTCGGGAGCGTTCTGGTGCGTGGAGGGCGATCGCGTGGCGGTCCGGCAAGCTCGCGCCATCGTGCGGGATCTTAAGGGTCATGGCTTCTTTATCGACTCCCGGAAGAAGCCTCTCTATCACGCGGCCGCAGTAATGGCCTCCGGAAATGTCGTGGCGTTATTCGATGTGGCCGTCGAGATGCTCTCTCGTTCTGGTCTTAGTAAAAGAGAGGCGAAACAAGTCTTGTTGCCACTGGTGGAAAGTACCGTGCGGAATCTTTCGCGGTCGGAAACCAGTGAAGCATTGACTGGTACCTTCGCGCGCGGCGACCTCGGTACCGTATTGCGACACCTTGAAGCTTTATCAGGTAACTCGTTTGCTGAAGCGCGAGAACTCTATCGTCTCTTGGGCGCTAGGTCTCTCATGCTCGCGCAAACGAACGGTCTTGATCCTCGGACCAGCAAAAGCATCAGACGAGCGCTTCGTAAATAGGACAGCTAACAGTCATCTCGGTGCGAACGCTGCGTCTGCGCAAAGGCATGAATTTGCCAAGCGGTTTGGTTTTGTCGTTAAATCGTGCCATCGATCAAGACTGCAAGATCCCCCAGGAAAAACATCCCCTTCAACTAGCTATGCAGACTACGCCAACGGCCAGCTACAGTTTGACTCTTCGCGTGAGGTTATCGTCGCGTGCCGGATCGCTCGGCGAACTAACAATGGCCATCGGACGTGCCGGTGGCGACATTGGGGCCATCGACATTGTGACCGTGGGCAGCGATTACATCATCCGCGATATCACTGTCAGCTCAGCTTCGAGTAAACACGGTGAACAGATCGTGCAAGCGGTGAAGGACGTTGATGGAGTTGAACTCATCAACGTGTCTGACCCCACTTTTCTGATGCACCTTGGCGGCAAGATCGAAGTGGTCTCGAAAGTGCCGTTAAAGACGCGAGCGGATCTTTCGATGGCCTACACTCCCGGGGTGGCCCGGATCTGCGAAGCGATTCACAATGATCCGGAAAAAGCGTTTACCTTGACCATCAAAAAGAACACTGTGGCCGTAGTCACCGATGGCACTGCAGTGCTCGGCCTGGGAGATATTGGACCAGCCGCCGCGATGCCGGTGATGGAGGGCAAGGCGATGCTGTTCAAGGAATTTGCCGGTGTTGACGCCTTTCCCATCTGCCTGAACACAAAAGATCCGGAAGAGATAATTCGTACGGTAAAAGCGATCGCGCCTGCGTTTGGCGGGATCAATCTCGAAGATATTTCCGCGCCGCGTTGTTTTGAGATTGAGCAGCGCTTGAAAGAGGAGTTGAACATCCCTGTCTTCCACGATGATCAGCACGGCACCGCGGTAGTTGTGCTGGCGGCCCTGATCAACGCCCTCAAGATCGTCGGCAAGAAGATGGGTGATATCAAGGTGGTCGTCAACGGAGTCGGTGCGGCGGGCGTCGCTTGCTCAAAGATTGTTATGGCGGCCGGGGTGCGAAACGTTATTGGCTGTGATCAGGTCGGCGCGCTGTATCGAGGCCGGCAAGTGAACATGAACCCGATCAAGGAATGGTACGCGGAACACACCAATCCGAATCAGGAGCAGGGGACAGTTCATGAAGTAATCAAAGGTGCAGATGTTTTCCTCGGGTTATCGGTGCCGGATGTAATTCACGAAACGGACGTGCGGAACATGGCTGACAAACCGATAGTGTTTGCAATGGCTAATCCCACTCCGGAGATCATGCCGGAAGAGGCCGCCCCGTACGTGGCGGTGATGGCGACAGGGCGATCTGACTATCCCAATCAGATCAATAACGTGTTGTGCTTCCCCGGTATTTTTAGAGGTGCGCTCGCTTGCCGGGCGTCGCGAATCAATGAGCAAATGAAAGTCGCCGCAGCTCACGCGATTGCCGGCATCATCACCGAGACTGAGTTGCACCCGGAGTACATCGTGCCGTCAGTTTTCGATAAACGAGTGGCCGAGGCAGTCTCTAAAGGAGTTGAAGCCGCCGCGTACGAAAGTGGAGTAGCGCGCCGGGATCGCATTGCGGAGCCAGTTGAGGTTAAGCCTTCATTTTGAGGAGGCCACTTTGGCGAAGCCAAAACAGATCGTCGTCACCACGAAAGTCATCCGGCACAATCCTCAATTTTCACGTTTAGTGACCATCCCACTAGCGGACGTTGCTCCGTGGAAACTTACAAACACAACGGTAGTTGAGGGCTCGATTAACGACGTCGAGTTGGGTCGCCGCAGTCTGAAGCATTGGGCTGAGCGTCAGTGTTGGTGGCTTGATCTACCCGAGCCGCTGTGTCAGAAAGCAAAACTGGAGACTGGCGATACGGTGGAATTGGTTATCCGGTTGGCCTCGGAAGAACTACCCTTAGAACTGAAGGAACTCTTGAATAAGAACTCAACTGCCAAAAGTCACTGGGAGAAACTCACCAACGCTCAACAACGAATGCTCCGTGAAGACATTCTTGCCGCCAAGAGTTCTGCCGCTCGTGCTCGCCGCGCCGCCCGCGTCTTAACCTAGCTAGCCCTCCGGTGACTAGAGCAAGGTTTCAGCCTCGCTGCAATCACAAAGAGGTTTTGGCAGGACCCTTGGTCTTCGGCGGTATTTTTTGCAGACAAGGTTCAATCACCGCGAGGGTAGTGAGCGATCGCAATGACTTATCACTGAACGCAGTGGCCTGGCTCAACGCGCCATCGAAATCCAACTTCCCTAACTCGCCGAACGCGTTCTCCGGGTTAAACCCGGGCGTGGAAAACGATGAATAGCTGCCAAAGCTCTTCCCCTCGACCTTCATGGTCACATATTGACGGCTGAAGTCTGGGGCCTCGAGCCGGTTGATGCAACTCACTGCATGCCCGAGCTCCTCGATCGCGCGAATCATATCGAATTTGCTGAACAGGTAAGCCAGGGCCAGGAAGGTCCGGGCCGTGACAATTGTCTGCGGCGCTTTGCCGGCTGCTTGCGAAATCTCGTTGAGTAACTCACGTGCAGCTGTCTGATCTTCACTTTGCTTGAGCGACTCTTCGGCGATCCGGGAATAAAGATAGGCTCGTTGATCGAGCTCGCTCACCAGGGCCGCAATTTTCCGCGCTTCCTCGAGCTTCTTTTCCTTAATCAATGCCTGGGTCCGAAAGAAGTAAAACCAATTGGTCAAGGCGTTCCGAACGTTCGAGTCGGAGATCTTGTCAATAACATTTATGACCCGCTCGACGGTTTCGGTTTTCGCAGCCCTCGTGACAGCGAATGACAACTGCTGGTCTCGCCTTGCTACGTCAGTGAGCTTCTCGGCCGCTTCCACTTGTTCGTCGAAACTTTGTTCGGGGCGATTGCCTTCACTGATTAGGTTTGTAGCTGCACTCTGTGTCTTGGGGTTGAGCAACGCGTACAAACTGTCGCGAGCTTGATTCGCTGAGGCGGACAATTCTGGTGAAAGACCCTCGATCTGTTTGTCCAGCCGCGACAGGGCCAGCCACATTTGCGCAGGATCGGAAAAGCGGCTGTTTGGTCCAGCGTTGGACGCTTCGACGGGCGAACCCAGCGCCATTTGCACTCTGCTCAGCAGTTGCCCCACAAACAGCCGTTGCAAGTTCGGATTTGGGTTGAAGCCCTCGGGAACGGCGTAGGTCGTATATCCAGGCATTTCTCCGGCGTCACGATTATTCCCAAATGGATAGGCGGAGAGATATAGAAATCGGTTCATGGGGGCGGAGCCATAGGCGTTCAAGGCTTCAGCGTAGAACTCATCCGCTGCTGCTTTGTTCACCTTCGCCAGCGCGTACATGAAGCCGGTGAGATAGAGCGTGGCGGTGTAGCGCAGGCTGCTGCGGGCAAAGCTCAGTGCTCCGCTGATATCTGAGGGCAATAAGTCAATCGCCGCCGTGAGAAGTTTGCCGTTGGTTCGTTCATTTGCGGCGTCTGTATTGGCGCCTTTGTCCGCTGCTTCACGAGCATCATCCTGCAGCATCTGTTCGGAAAGCTTATGGGCGGCGGCGGGATCACGCTTGGCTAAGGCCGAAATCACTTTGTAACGCTGATCGGGAACGCTGGCCAAAAGGAACTGCGAAGCTTGCTTGGGATCGTCGCCGGTAGCTTTAAAGTCCTGGGTAGCGAGATCAAAAGCTTCCTTGAATGTCGCCAGCGCTTTCTCTTTTTGATGGGGCCACAACAAGTCTGCGGCGCGCAACAACACCGCTATTCGCTGGACCATGTTGTCGAATGTGCGCGTGTCAGCAATTTGTTGTTTGATTGTGTCGAGCGCGTTTACCTGAGTACAGAGGGCGGAGTTGGGGCTGGGTTTCTGTTGCGCAGTGACGGACACAGCCGGCAGTAGATAGATCGTAACCACGATCAGCGCGACAGGGCGATTGATCATAGAGAGAGACCTCAATTGTCTGACTTCAGAGAGTGCTAAAAATTCCGCGAGTAGAGTACTTAGACGCCTTTGAGAGTGTAAAGTTCCCTTATCTATTGCAAGGGAAGACCAAACAACCAGGTGGGACGTAGACTGCACTGCTGACCAAAAAGTCTGACAATTTCTTCGCGAGGTCAGGATTTATAGGTCTTAACTTGTCAACCTGCATCTCCGCGCTTCGTTTGTCGCCTACGCTGATGTAGGTCACTGCCAGGGCGTAGTAGCCTTCAGCAAGTTGAGGGTTCGTAGCGACAACTTGTTTGAGTTCTTTGATAGCTTCGGGATAACGGCCGATGTTGTAGTAAGCGAGGCCGAGGTTGTAGCGAAGCTCATTCATACTGACTTTGCTCGCGTTACCGGACTGGTCGGCGTCAAGGGATTGCGCCCGGGCCACGTATATTGCCTGTTTGAAAGCATTCAACGCTTCCGGGTATTTCTTGAGTTGGTTATAGGCAAGACCTAATCGTTGATAGGCGTCGGCATCAGCCAGGTCTGGGCCGATCTTAATGCCCATCTTGTAGGCAGCAACTGCTTCCTGGTGCTTCTTAAGAAGCGAATAGGCGAGCCCTAACTTCAGGTAGCCTCGCGCGTCTTCTGGATGGCGATAGACAAATTGTTTGAGGGCTTCTTTTCCGTCCTCATAGCGACCGGCAGTTAGCTGAGCAATTCCCTGGTCGTAAAGATTGACAGGCTCTTCGCTCGCCGTGCTTTTTGGGGGGATGACAGTTTTGGTTACTGCGTTGTTGTCGGGGCCGGCGGTAACTGTGCGTTCAACTACTTTGTCTGACACTGGTGCCGTTGTAGTTGGCGGCGGGGCCGGCCGCGGGTTGAACTCGAAACTGATCACGCTGAAAATCTGGGCGGGATCGTCGGAAAGTTTTGCGGCGATGAAGCGGGACTTGCGGGCCGCATTTTCCGCTGCTTCGTTGAGCAGTGTTTCTGGAGAGGTGGCCCGGGCGCTGGTGACCTCACCTTTCTCGTCTACGACGACTTGCACTTCAACCTTTTGTTGGCGACCGGTGAGCTCTGCGGCGATGGGAAACTCGGGCTGGGCAATACTCACCGCGGCGGCGCGCAAAACTTCTTCGGACACGCGCTTAACCGCAATCTTCTTTGTCTCCGGTGGCGGTGGTCCAGATGGTGTTGTGGCGGCGGTTCCGGCATTCTTGCCTGGTTCTTTAGTCTCATCTTTGACGGACGCGGGGGAAGAGGCGGCCACGCCTATCGGTGAATTTGAGTCCTTGCCCGGAGTTGTTTTGTTAACCTCGGGAGTCGGCGAACTGGTGCGACTCGCGCCGGCCTCGGGTATCTTGGCGGTGAATGTGTTCGCAGGAGTTAAAGGTGCAGAAGCCTTACTGTCTGAGGCAGTGGCGATCTTTTCTACCGCCTGGCTGTAGTAATAAGCAATCGTGCGATAGGTAACTTCGATCGGCTCAAAACTCACCTTGCCATCTTCAAAAATCCCTATGGACGAAGTCATCTTCTTCCAGTTACCTAGTTCATCAAACTCATACTCGTAACTCTCATGCCCCAACACCGAACCATCTGTGCCCCGAATGGTCATTTCGATGAGGTTGCCTTTGTCGTCGTATTTGTATTGTTCCTTGCCGGCGGGCCGATTAAGCGCTACCGGGTGGGCTACGGTATCTACTCTTTTCCCTTTGAGATCGTACGTAGTTACTTCGCGTACAGTGCGAGGTCCTTCATTCAACTTTCCATCTTTGACCGACACTTTCGCAGTTTCCACCCTTACGCGTCTGACCGGACCGTTCAAACCATCCTGTTCACGTTCAGTGATCGGCTCGCTCGAGCCAGTTTTATGGGCTTGTTTGTTTTGACCGTAGGCCAGGGGGCTGGTGAGTGCGCAGGTCAGACTAATCAAGATCAAAGATTTCGCTATCCTCATAATTCCTCTCAAATCACTTGCTGACGGTCAGGACTATTCGTTCAGTACCCGTCTTATCTTTTGGAAAGCGGCGCTGCTGAGCGAGGCGAATCGCGGTGGCCTCGTAGGCATCCAAGCCGGCCTTATGGTTCGTCACCGAGGCCTCAGTGACGTGCCCGTTTTCGATCTTGGCCATTACTACGATTGAGTAAGTATCCGGCTCGTTTTTGACTGGGTCGGATTTGGTTTCCTCTTTTTTCGCTACCCGATCTTCCTTCTTCGCCACTAACGGCGTGGAGTTGACCGCCGCCTTCTGCTTTTCTTTCTCACTCTGCTTCTGTTTCTCCGTGGCTGATTTCGCCGGATCATTCTTGCCGGATTTCTTAGCTTCAATAGCAGCCGTTTCAGTCACAGTCTTTTCAGTTGCACTACTGGGCGGCTCAACCGCAACTTTCGGATTGTTGTCGGACGCAGTTGCAGTCGCGTCATTCGTGCTCGGAACTGCACCCTGGACCACGGTATGAGTTTCCGCGCCGGTTTTGCTGACTCCGAGTCGTACGGTAATGGCGATAATGGCGGGCACAACGAAGAGTACGAAGACAAAAGCAAAAGCAAGATTGTGTCGTTGAACGTAGAGCAGCGATTGCTTGGCGGCAGACACGGCAAAACTCAAGGCTGCATCCTTCGCCTCAAGCCATCGTTGCTGACCCATGACTTGAGGTTGAGTTAACGCCCCGCTGACCGCGAGTTCAGGTTCAGCTGCGAGAGATGGGACAGCGCTGTTGTCTGCCTCAGTCAGGCTGGCGAAAAGTGGACGCCCCTCAACTGGAGAAGAGGGCGGTACGGTCTGGCGAAGTGGGGTCCGGAGTCCTTCGTTCTCCTCACGGTCGAGGCCGATGAGGCGTGAAAGCAGTGCTTGTTCATTTTCGTTGAACGCTGAGGTTGGTGGATTAGGAAGCTGATGGAAAGTGAAGGCAGCTTCTTCAGCGGCAACTATTACATTTACTGCTGACAAACCCTGGAGCGAACCAACGCGGGCATCAACCAACTGACCCTTTGCTAGATAGAGGTTGCCAGTGGCTGACTCGAGGTCGAGTTCCAACCGTCCCGTTTCGCGCTTGCCACCAAGGATGGTTAACAGTTCGCGTAAGGGGTACTCACTCAGATTTCCTTCTAGTATCACGGCTTCACCTTACAGAAGACGCTTAATGGCCGGGAATTGCTGGCTTTCGGGAAAAACTCTCAAAAACTATCGAAGATATCTGGGTTTAACTTCGACTATGAGTGTCAGTACGTTACGAAGATTCCTGGCGAGCTTCGGGTCGGGTTGTTGTCCTTATCGTTCTCGCAGTGGAACGCATCTCGGAAAACCTTGGGAAAAGCCCGGAGACCACTGTCAGGACCGTGTATTCCTGACTAGGAGGCGGGCACGTAAGGACAAGAAGCGAAACTTCCGGTCTTAGAATGCGGAGTTTTATATACGGTTTCTGGAGGCACTGTCAACTCGATTATGACAACTGTTGCCATTGTCTCCCTGACACAGATCAAGTCGCGAAGGAGACCGGAGAGGAAACTGTCCAGTAGAGGTGACTGGCGTAGTCCTCAACGCAGACCTTTGAACAAGTTCCACTTTTTCAGTTGCTCTTTCTTCTCCTCCTCGATTCGATTCCGCTTTAAATTCGCAAACTCCTGGTTCTGTTTAGCGAGGCACTCAGCGTAACTCTGATTTGTGGTGGCAATAGTCTCCCTGGCTTTACTCCAGACCAGCGCAAGGTTTTCCGGGGCTGCGGTGAAACTCAAGATTGCTCCGCTCACTCGCATCTGAGTGGGCAGACCGACGGCTGTCCAGCTATTGTCGAATTGCTCAATCCAATTAGGCGGGGGTGCGGCTGAAAGTTGGGCTAACACAGCATAAGAAGGTGTCGTGCCGTCATTGGCAAGACGAACATTCGCCATGTCCTGTTTCTCAAGCCGTTTCAGTTTGATTGGTTTGAACTTCACCTTCTCTTTGCGGTTGGCAAAGATCCGCTTTACCAGAGAACCGAGTGGTCCACCAGAGGTAAAACTCAAGAGGCCAATAAAGAGCAAGAGGCCGATGAGCAGGAGAAGGGAAAGGATACTCTCCTGAGTTGGGCCAAGCTTGCTTAACACCGCTCGCGGAAACTGTCCCAACCACGCGAGCGGAGTAAGCGGTGGCCTTCCCAGTCTCAGGCCAAACAGACCGACAACTTTTAAAGCACCAATGAGGAGAAACAGCGAAAGGACCCCGGCGACAAAGAGGCCGGCAACGCTTCTGACCGGCGTCCTGCCCCGCATTTTGTCGTTTAGCAGAAGCATCACCACGTGTAGAAACGCAGTAATTCCCAGGGCCGTCCAACCGAATTGTTGAGCTCCTGAACGAGCGAGAAGGATGCCGCCGAGGATTGTCATCACTTCAAACAGGTAGAGCAGATGAAGCCAATGCGTGGCCATCAAATTCAACATGCTGTTGGGTACTGCAACTTCTACCAGTCCCCAGAATAACTTGCCGAGTTGAGCGATCCAGCGCAGGCGTTTGCCTTCCAGGCCATTGTCATGGGCCATCTGCTCAAACATGTTGCCGACGATTTGCGTGGCTCGAGAAACAGATTTCAGCATCAACTTCGAGTCGAGCTGTCGATTAACCTCGTAGCCTGTACTCATGAAGTCCAACAGCCGGTCGTCTTCGATGCTCAAAGAGATGATCTTTTCCAGTTGCGTCTTCTTAGGCGAGTCCGCGAGGGCTCCGATGGTCCGCTCGATGGCCACGCTGATTGGTGTACCGGTGCCGGCTGAGATGAGCGATTCAGCAATAACGCTCTGGAGGACTTTAACGCTCTCCGGTTTGAGTTCTTCTCTGAGGATGGCGAGGTTCGCATCTTTGATTAATTGTTTTCGCACACTCTGGTTGGGTTCGCCGGGTAGCAGGGCAGTGATAAGTCGTTCTGCTCCATCCAGTCGTCCCCACATGATGTCGTTTTGCCGCCAGCTGCGATCCAGAAAGGCGCCGAAGTGATGCAGGGCGACGCCCGCCAACTTTTTCCGCGCTTTTAACGGATCTGGGCTATTGCGCAGTTCCTTCCGCTCATCAATGAGACTGGTAGCATCTTCGGGGCTAATTCTGATTACGTCGATCACGTCTGCTTCGCCGCCGACTTCAGTTTCGTAGAAAATAGGGAAGCTGATTTGATCGTAGTCGTCAAAGTAGTCGTAGTAGTAGCCAAGAAATCCGCGAATTGCTTTGCCCTCTTCGGACTCCAGCAGTTCTGCCTTGTCAAGGATTGCCTCGTAATCGGGGCCGGTCAGATCCTCTCCTGTTAGGTCAGCATGAAACAGTGCCCGGCACTTCATTCTGGCGGGAACGATAGCGCGTTGAAGTCCGGTGGCCAGTTCATCACCGATTCGTTTGAGGCTAACTTTTGTTTGGCTGCCCCGACCTTGCAGAAAGGCGACCGCACGCGCAAAACAATCTTCATCGTCCTGGTCACGGTCGGAACTCGTCTGCTGCGCATTTAGCCCATTCCCTCCTCCTACTCCCAGAATCTCGTTCAGGTCCTTGGCGGTAATGCCGAGTGCGGCGATGTGCTGCAACAGTGGGTTCGGTTGAGTCGGGTTGCAGGTTTGATCGATTGACCTTCTGGATCTCAGTAAGCGAGCGCAAGTTCGTAAATTCTTAAAAACGTCGTTGAGTTCACCTTTGATAGTACGAAGAGCATCAACGTAGGCCTGAGACGGTTTCCTGGTAAATGGTAGGAGGCTCTCGCAACACAGCAGGAGATTTACTTGCGGATGATCTTGTAGGACCGAGGGTAAGTCTGGCCCGCCTTCTTTTCCAATCTCTGTCCTAATCTCAGCAAGACTTTCGCGATACTCGGCCATTTCTTTGAGCAGTTTTTGGTCGAGCCGCATCAGTTGATCTACTTTGCTGCGCACAAAGTTCAGGCGCCGCAGGCGATAAGACAAATCGTATTTACTCAGGTAGGCATTGACGGTCTCCTTCGCCTGGTTGTCAGTGGGTCCAGTTTCATTGGTTGTCTCCGTCTCCGCCTTGAACTCGGCATAGTTCTCTTCGCGCCAGGCGCGCACGAGATAGCGAATCGCTAGAAACTGGTCCGAATTCTCATCGAAGTTTGTTAATCGTGCGACCAGCTTGGCGATATCGTCGGTTACCGCTGAAATTCTCAAGCGGCGATAAGGCAGGATATAACGCCCGAACGTTTGCACTACCTCAGCCATATCCCGGGTCGACCAATCCTGGCTCACGTCGGTTTGCGAATTCCGCGGATCGCATAAAGCAAGGTTGCTGGTACCCATTGGGACCGGCAGGGGTTTTTTCTCTTTCACCGCATAGCGGATGTATTTGTTAACGTCCTTTTCAATTCCGCCGATGATGCGGTTTACGCGTTCGATCAACTGATTGCGTTCGAGAATTCTTTGCAGGTCTTCGCGAATGGTTTCGTAGGTAGGCAAGTCCAGTACGGCTGCTTTCACATTCTGGAGAGAATTCGGCTTTAGCAGTAACCCGGGGCGATCTTCAGGATGATCTGGCGAGGGCTCGATGTAGATGAGTTTGCGGTCAACTGGCACGTTCGACTGGCGATGAATGGTAGTTTCAGTTGCGTAGCTAAAGGGTTTGTTATCGAGATAGCCACCATCTCCGAATGAACGATAGGCAAAGCGCGGTGGCTGCACCGGCGCATTCGTCTTCGGATCAATCTCCTCCTGAAAGAAGCGTTGCCAGAAGGAATTGTCTGACTGGCAACCCTTTTGCTCGCCGCCTACCAGGTCGAGAACCTCGTCGATGTCAGACAAGCGCATGGGTTCGAAGGCGAAAGGAAAAGATGAGGTGCAGCGGGCTGCAAAGGCGAGGAAGGGATTGAACTCAGCGCGAAAGTCGTTTATGGGAACGCCGACCACATCCTCCTTGCCATACTTGAAGTGGAACACATTCCGGTGCCGTCGCTCATAAACGATGGCGTCCGACAAACGCAACGGCACGGGAACTCCTTCGATATCAGTGGTGGTGATGTACAGATCGAGTTCATCGACAAACGCGGAGTGGGAATCTTTAGTGCTGGGCCGTTTCTCCTCCATCCCATTCAATGATTTGAGTAGCTTCTGATACATCCGCCGACTGTTGAGTAAACTTTGCGGTGGCGACTGGTTAAGGAGACCCGTTCCGGCCACCGACATTTTGTCGTTAAGCAACAAGGCGATATCGCCCTCGTTTATCCACAGGTCTTTGAGTTGATCGATCTGCTGATTGTTGGCGAATGCCTTGGCCAGGTAGATGGCGTTGATGCCGCCGGCACTAGTGCCCGAAAGAACGTCAACAATGAAACGAATACTGATTGGTTGACCTTGCTGGACCCTGGGCTCAACCGGATCGGTAAAGATCTGTTTGTGCGTGGCTGCGAGAATCTGTTTAACAGGCTGGGCCTCGCTGAGGTCGAGCTTGGCGTCTTCCTGATGTCCGTTACCCGGATCGGCGACTGGTTCCAAATAGGCCCTATAGTCCGCAAGAAGCTGTTGATCGCTCAAAAGGTAAGCGAGTTTTCGATATACGCGTTCAGTGCCGGAAATTTGATCGCCGGGAATAATGGCCAGGTCCTGGGCCTTATCTTTATCTTTGTCCAACTTGGCCGTGGCCCGAGTCATGTGGAAGAGTTCCTGGGAGACGCCGTTGATATAGATCGCCAGCGACACCCCTCCATACATGACAACTGAAAAACGAATCTCTTTGGCGGGATCAATGGGTGGTGAATTAGTAGTCATTTCTGGACCAGCTTTGAACGGCTGTCAAATTTGAGTGTTTGAGTCTCGACGAGAAAGCTCAGGACGCTTGTTTGACTTCAAGATTCCTGGGGTAGATCCAATTTCTCTCGAGTTGAGCGATCCGTCAGTTATTCAAAATCGCATGTGAACTGCCTTTGGTGGTTTGAATTAGTGCTTTGAAGCTGGGCTGAGTAAGAACTGGGACTGGCAGTCGAGGCGAGAGACTGCAGTTAAGATTTAAGTGAGTGAACGCGAAACGAGGATTCGCGAAAACTTTATGTTATCGGCCGCACGATATTCTTCGACGCGCTGAATGTCAACGATTTTCTGGGGTTCAGGGTGACGTCGGGACTGTTAGCCGCGCGAGCAAGAGAGGGAAAACGTCGTGCTGTCAGGCTGCCACGGCCTTGTGCGTGGTAGTTCAGGCTAACGGCTAAAGAGATAGCCTAGTAA
>DATFRK010000795.1:0-3885 GCA_035263325.1 Pyrinomonadaceae bacterium
CGCGCTACGAGTACGATAGCCGCGGCCAGCGCGCGAAGATCGTTGACCCGCTGCGGGGCGAGGTGCGCTTCACCTACGACAACCAGAAGAACCTTACTACACTGACTGACGAACGTGGCAACACGACGACGTTCGTTTACGACGAGCTTTACCGGCAGATCGCTCAGCGCGACCCGCTGGGATTCACAACTACCTCCGCTTATGACCCAGTCGGCAATCTGACCGAAAAGGTTGACCGGCTTGGCCGCCGCATCACAACTACCTACGATGCGCTCAATCGTCCGGTGACGATTACTTACGTTGATGCGACGGTCGGCTATACCTACGACGAAGCGGGCCGACAGATCAGGATCAATGACACGCAGTCAGGCAGCATTGAGTGGACTTACGATGACGCAAACCGCACGCTGTCGGAAAAGACCCCGCAGGGACTTATCAGCTACGCCTACAATAAAGCGAACCAGCGCGCCTCAATGACTGCCGCAGATCGTCCGCAAGTGCGCTATGAATATGACACGGCAGGCAGGCAGCAGAATATCATCCAGGGCGCAGGGACCTTCACGTGGTCTTACGATGACCTCTCGCGGATGAAGAGTTTGCAAAGGCCGAACGGCGTCACGACCACCTACAGCTACGATGCTGCAAATAAGCTCAACCGCCTCACGCACGCGAATGCTTCAAGTGGCGTGTTCGAAGATTTGCAGTACAGCTACAACACCGACGACGAAATCGAAGCCATCACTTCGTTAGCCAGCGGAACTTTGCTACCAGTCGCAGCGGCTGCCAGCGCAGCCGATACCACCAATCGCATCGCACGATTCGGTCAGGCAGGCTACACCTTTGATGAAGAAGGGCAAACTCGTACGAAGACCGACAGTCAAGGCACGACTGCTTACGAGTGGGATGCGCGCGGCAGAATGACCAAAGTCGCATTGCCCAACGGGCTGACTGTCACGCACACCTATGACACGCTGGGCAGAAGAGCCATCCGAACAGCCAATAATCTAACGACGACTTTCCTCTCTGACGGCCAGGATGTTGTGCTTGACCGCGGCAGCGGCGGGGTTGTGACCGATTACCTGAATGGCCCGGGCATTGATAATAAACTGCTTCAGGCGAGCCCAGCCACTGGCGCGCTGTATTTCTTGCAGGATCATCTTGGAAGCACTATTGCACTGGCCGGCGCTGGTGGCGGAATTGTTGAGAGACAGAGCTATGAAGTGTTCGGTGCAGGCGCGGGCAGTTCTTTGACTCGGTACACCTATACCGGCAGAGAGTGGGATGCCGAGATTGGGCTCTACTACTACAGAGCCAGATACTACGACCCAAAGACTGGAAGATTCATCAGCGAAGACCCAATCGGATTCCAAGGGATGAACTTTTACGTTTATGGGAGTAACAACACAGATTTCTTTGAGAACTGGAACCACTACTACGATCCTGTTGCAGGTCGCTACCTCAAGCCTGAGCCTATGTTCCAAAAGCCGGAGGGCGCCCGAATGGTGGCTCAGCGAGGACTCAGCACGCCGAAGTACTTATATGTGCTGAACAACCCCATCAAGTTTTTCGACCCGAACGGCCTTAACATTCCAGTCGACGAGCAGTGGCTCGAGGACATCCTTCGTGACTGGTGTTCGAACTACGTCCCCGATAGCCTGGAGGTCCACGTTCACAAGACCGCACCGAGAGCGGCCATGGCCGTCGACTACATCTCGGGGAAGCGTGCTGATTGTGAGGGGTGGAACAGTGAGTCGCTCGGTGTGTCGAGTGATGACTTCATTAATGCTCAGATGAAAGTGTGCAATGGGATCACCTTCAAGATAGTTATGCATTAGTTTGGCTGTATTTCTTGTAAGACTTAATGGACGTAGTTGCGCGCTAAACGGTCCGGCGCAGTGATTAACACTTGAAATGGTCCCGTAAAACTGGACATGAAAATGTTGTTTGAAAGTGTAAGTCACAACGACCGCTTAGACCACTGAGCCGCGAACTCTGCCGCCGTCAGATAGCCAAGCGACGAATGAATACTCTTCGTGCAGTTGTACATCTTCAGAAAAGATGCTGGTGCGACACGAGGTCGCAATTTCGACTGTGATCCTTGAATTTATGAGATCACCTTACGTTCTGCAGGCGGTTTGTAGAGTAACGTGTAAATCCGCAATGGTTAAATCGCCTCTGACGAGGAGGTGTCTCTAAATGAGTTGAATCGCCTCTGACGAGGAGGCGTCTCTAAATGATCGGACTGATCCCGAACAGGACGGCTCTGAGTTGATAGATGCTTGGTTCCCGATGTTCAGTCATGCGCTGATTTTACTGAACTTTACTCGATTTCCCCCGCTTTTTTTCGGTCTCCAAGTTATACTGCCGACGGTTCAGCTCGATCACCGCTGACGCTAGAGACTTATGATTAATTCCCCGACGATGAGTTTACTTCCTGTTTCGATACCACGCGCAACAGAAACTTGGCGGTTCTATGAGGAGCCGCTAGGCTTCCTTGCGCAAACTCGGTCTGACCTCGGGGACATATTCGTAATCAGCGATGCGGGCGCGATTTTCTCCGGGGTACCCGACTGTTCCGGCGCAATCGCCGCGTTCGGTCCCGCGCGCCACCGCACAGTGTTAAGCGACATAGATTTATTCGGCATGCCAGTATCCGCCGCGGAGCGTCTTTCGTTACCTCAGAACTTGGTTAACCTTAACCGCGGCCTACACAGCATGCGCGGCGAGCAACATGCCCAACATCAGCGTTTGCTCCTGCAAACGCTTGTCGAACGCAACATCGGTAATCAGCACAGCGCTGTGTGCGCCGGTCTTGAGACGTTCGCTCAGGGATGGCGATCCGGGCAGCACATCAATCTGCTCGGCGAAATGAGGCGACTGACACTGGAAGTGTCTACACGGTTGCTGTTTGGCGATCAATATACGGAAAGCTCCAGGCTTGCGTTATTACTTCAGTCGTACTTTTTATTTCGCCGCGAGGTGGCATCGCCGTTCCACTCAGCAGGTGAAACTTTGCGGGAAGAACTCATCTCGCTCGGGGCCTTGCTGGACGGCGAGTTCCGGCGGTACATCCGCTGGTGTCGAAAGAGGCGCGTTGCCTCTTCGGATGGCGTACTCACCAGACTCGCCAGTCTCGAGTTAGAGCAGGGAAGGCGCCTCTCCGAGGATGAACTGATCGCTCACGGCAACGTGCTTTTTATGTCAAGCAATGAGCCAATCGCCGTCGCTCTGACATGGATACTGCTGATCCTTTCTCAAGCGCCAGGTCTCCGGCGTGAGCTGCGGCGTGAAATTGGTCAGGCTGCACGCGCCGATGCGATGCCATCCTTTTCCGAGCTTGCGCGGCTGACTCAGCTCGATTCGGTTATCAATGAAACGCTGCGCCTTTTACCTCCCAACGCTTTGATGGTACGGGTGACAACGCGGCCCACAACACTCCAGGACGTGCGCCTGCCAGAACGCTGCGAGTTAGTTTTATGCCCGTTCCTCGCACACAGAGACGCCGAGAGTTTTCCGCGTCCGAACGAATTTTTGCCGTCGCGTTGGAATGGGATTCGGCCGGCGCCGTTCGAGTTTTTCCCGTTTGGCGCCGGCGGCCATGCCTGCGTTGGGCGTCACCTGGCGACATACATGATCAAATCGGCGCTTGCCTTGCTAATGCCACGCTATGAGCTTGTTCTTGCCGGTGATCAAGAGATCGACTGGCGAATCCATATTCAGTTCATGCCGAGAAACGATCCGCTGATGACCGTCCATGCGCCGGGCCGATCAACTTTAAGGTCCGGGAAGCTATTTGGGCCAGTCAGCGAGATGATAAGTTTAGGTGATGGCGAGCCTTGACATTTGCGCATATGTATTATTTGATGCGATCAGTGTTATTCCAGA
>DATFRK010000796.1:0-3631 GCA_035263325.1 Pyrinomonadaceae bacterium
CGTTTGGGAATCGAGATGAGCCTGACGCCAACATCACAAGCTGCCTGATAGTGGTTTCACTGTCAGATCAATCCGGCACAACACTGATGACACTTCGCGTCACGAACCGCGTGTTAAACGTGGTCCGAATACAGCTGCTGTTCAAAGATCCAGAGCGGGGACTAAGTGCGCGGGAGCATACCACTCAGCGACTTTGTGCTGATCATTGGGACACCAGAGCGTTTTGGTTGCGCCAAACAGATCTGCAATTACTTGGGACTGATACTCTGCGAGGACTCTAGTGGCGGCAGACAACAATTGGTGGCTGCTGCTTCACTCCGTTACAAAGCTTCCAGCACTTAAGGGCAAAGTTGGCTCCGAAGGAATGGTTAGCGCATATCAAGCTGTTCTAGCCGCACAGGCAGCAAAATGATAGCGACTGAATGAAGCAAGGGCTGGCGAGCCTGATAAACCGGGTGGTCTCAAGGGGTCAACGCAACACCAGCTCGAACTTCAATTGCAAGGGTTTCAAAGGCTAAAATCGTTCGCAAATGCTGATTGAAGGGAGACGCAGCCCTGTTTAGGTCTAATTGACTAGGCCCCGGGAGTTCGGTCCTTTTGAAAAGTATTGCGGGATCAATGGATTAGACGAGTGTTGCATCGACCGGTTGAACCGGCACGGTTTACCAGGCACTGGCGGAGAGTGCTCGGAGTTATAATTCCCAGCAATCATGTCTCTGGCTCCAGGCACTAAACTCGGCCCGTATGCAATTGCTGGACCGCTCGGCGCAGGTGGTATGGGCGAGGTGTACCGCGCGTGCGACACGCGGCTGGACCGGACAGTTGCAATCAAGATTCTGCCTCACCATTTTTCAAACGATCCATTGAGTAAGCAACGCTTCGAGCGCGAAGCTAAAACAATTTCCTGCCTGAATCATCCTCACATCTGCACGCTATACGACGTCGGCCAGCAGGACGATGTCAGTTTTCTGGTAATGGAGTGCATCGAAGGAGAAACTTTAGCCAAGCGGCTGGAAAAAGGCGCGCTACCACTGGAACAAGTCCTCAAATACGGCGCGCAGATCGCAGACGCTCTGGATAAGGCTCATCGCTCTGGCATCGTCCATCGCGATCTAAAGCCCGGCAATATCATGCTGACAGCAACAGGAGCGAAGTTGCTGGACTTTGGTCTGGCCCGTCCTCCAGTGTCTCTGAGCAGCGCGACCACAATCGCCGCCGTGACCCCGAGTTCTCCGGTAACTGCCGAAGGCACAATTGTGGGAACGTTTCAATACATGTCGCCGGAGCAGGTGGAGGGCAAGGATCTCGACGGACGCAGTGACATTTTCTCGCTGGGTGCTGTTTTATATGAGATGGTCACCGGCAAGAAGGCTTTCGAGGGCAAGAGCCAACTGAGTGTAGCGAGCGCCATTTTGGAGCGAGAGCCGCCGGCCATCAATTCTGCTGAGCGTCCTACTCCTCCCACACTCGATCACACGATTCGCCGGTGCTTGGCTAAGGATCGCGAGGAGCGCTGGCAGACAGCCAAGGATCTGGCATTGGAGTTGAAGTGGGTCGAGGATAATGGACGGCTGGACCTACTCGATTCAAACGTCCAGCCGAAACGCGCCCGAGCTTCTGCAATAAGAGTCTTGGTGTGGGGAGGTGCGTCGCTGCTGCTGGCCGCTGTCGCAGGACTTGCCGGTTGGATGATGAGGCCGGCTTCTCCGCTGTTGGTCAGCCGCGTGGTAGTTACTTTGCCGTCGGGCCAGCGGCTCGCCAGACTCGATGAGCCCGCCATCGCAATCTCCGACGACGGTACACAACTGGCGTATGTCGCTCTGGAAGGAAATACACAGCAGATTTATCTGCGCTCAATGGACAATCCGAAACCCAGGGCTATTCCTGGAACAGAGGGAGGAATCAGCCCATTTTTTTCGCCCGACGGACAATCGCTGGGGTTTTTCGCTGACGAAAAACTCAAGAAGGTATTGCTCAGCGAAGGCGCGGTGGTGACGTTGGGAGATGCCACCAGTCCTCATGGCGGGAGCTGGAGCCAGCAGGGGATGATCGCCTTTGGCTCACTTCCCATTGGGCCGTTGCAACAGACTCCGGATGGGGCCGCGGCCCCGCAACCGTTGACTCAGCTTGAAAAGGGCGAGGTCAGCCACAGATCGCCTCAGTTCTTGCCCGATGGCAAATCTCTTTTATATGTAACGGGAACGAGCAGCTTTAACTGGGGCAGCGAAGCGCAACTCGTTGCGCAGCAGGGAATACGCGGACGCCACAACCTGATGAGCGGTATCGTTTCTCCGCGATATGCTTCCTCGGGTCATCTTCTTTTTGCGCAGGACGGAAACATCCTCGCCGCGCCCTTCGACGTTCGGAGTTTGGCGATCGCTGGGCCCGCCGCGCCAGTGGTGGAAGGTGTCTCGCAGTCGAGGATCACAGGCGCCACACAGTACGCAGTTTCCAAGACCGGTTCGCTGGTCTTCGTGTCAGGCGGAATGCAAACGGACCACCGAAAGCTGGTGTGGGTCGAACGGAACGGTAAAGAGCAGGCAATCCCTGCGCCGGTCCGAGCGTATTTGTTCCCGCGGCTTTCGCCCGACGGTAAACATGTTGCGATGGGAATCACCGAAGAGGGTACTCACCTCTGGTCCTACGATTTAGCTCGCGAAACATTGACGCGCCTTACGTTTCGAGGAGACCAAAACCTCAATGCTGTTTGGTCACCCGACGGCGAGAAGATCGCCTTTCGGTCGCATCTGGATGCGGCGGACGGGATCTACGTTCAAAGGTCCGACGGCAGTGGCGAACTGCAGAAGCTGATCAGCAACGATCGAGCCAAAATCCCAATGTCTTGGTCTTCCGACGGGCGGGCACTCGCTTTCATGGAAATCAATTCCACGACAGGCTATGACCTCTGGGTTTTTTCTCTGACTGAGGGCAAACCCAAGCTCTTCCTACAAACTCCGTTCAATGAAAGCGCTCCACGATTCTCGCCGAACGGGCGCTGGATAGCCTATGTCTCGAACGAATCTGGCCGCTACCAAATCTATGTAGTTGCCTATCCCGGCTCCGGCGGCAAACTCCAGATCTCCACCGAAGGTGGCACCGAGCCGGTGTGGAATCCCAACGGCCGTGAACTGTTTTATCGCAGTGGGAACAAAATGATGGTCGTGGAAGTCTCCAACCAAACAAGCTTTACGGCCAGCAAACCACGACTCCTGTTTGAAGGGAAGTTCCTCCTTACGCCGGCGACTAGCCCCAATTACGATGTCTCTCCGGACGGCCAGCGATTCCTGATGGTGCAAGCGGCCGAGCCTGAGCAGCAAAGCGCAACGCAAATTAATGTTGTCTTCAACTGGTTTGAAGAGCTAAAGCGTCGCGTACCACCGAGCAGAAACTAGAAGTCGTCCTCTTGCTCCTGAAGTATTGGTCCCGCTCGTCAGTTGAGGGAGTTAGTGAAATCACTGGTCACAGGTCAGCGCCAAGATAGCGCACTCCAAAATGAAATCTGGATAGAGCCCGTCGCGAGGCCGGGCCTGCTAATGACATCACTCGAAAGCGTCGCCAACAGGGTCGGGCGCTTCCGGGGCTAGTCAGACTCGCAGTGCGACGTTGAGGCTGGCCCCGCCCTTTTCCACAT
>DATFRK010000797.1:0-14692 GCA_035263325.1 Pyrinomonadaceae bacterium
CGGAAGGAAGCTGCGGTTGCTATTTGCAGCCGAACGTAGATCTGCAAAAGCTTCGTCATAACGGCCCAGGCGCAAGAGTAAATTGCCCCGCTGCCAGTGAGTCTGGGCATAATAAGGTGCGAAACGAACTGCTTCGTTAAAAGCGGCCAGCGCCGCGTCAGTATCACCGGCATCGTCTCGCAGGACCCCGAGGCCTAACCACAGCGAGTAGTCCGCCGGTCTCAGTCTCACAGCGTGTTCTTGTGCATCCCTGGCCTCAGCAGTCAACCGGGAATTATTAAGGAGTGTTGCTCGGGTCAGCTGCGCATCAGCATCGGAGGGCGCGGTGATAGTTGACTGATTGGCGGCTGCGATTGAGTTGGTCATCACTGCGTAACGCTCGAGCAGTCGTGCTGAGCCCATCCGCGCAGCGGTGCGGATCATCAGGCCGCAAAACGCGATGCCAATGATCGCAACTACGAGGCGAACGGGAAAGCTCAATGATTTGTGGTCGTCAGGCATGCTCAGGTTGCAATTGATGCCCCGGCCTTGTGCCGTGGTCATTCACGCTTGCCGCTAATAACATTCGATCAAGATCAACTTTGTTGATGCCATGGCCTTGCGCCGTGGAGATTCACGTTTGCCGTTCTCACACGCGGAAGTACCAAGCAGAAGTTCAAAGCGTGAAACTCCACGACACAAGGCCGTACTGTTGTAGCCGCGCCACCATTTTTAGCGGCGAACGTGACTTACCACGGCACAAGGCCGTGGCATCTGTTGTAGCCGCACCATCATTTTTAGCGGCGAACGTGACTTACCACGGCACAAGGCCGTGGCATCACTTTTAGATTTTGCGAAGCGATTGCGTCCAGTTCCGGGCGCAAAAAGAAGCGTGCCCTTCCCCCTTTTGGAGGGAAGGGCACGTCTCACAGAACACAGGTTTCACGACTACGGCACTGAAGGACTGGGATTAGAAACTTGACCACCCGGTGGTTCATTGTTCTGGACCAGGGGAGTTAACGCCACCGCAGTACCGGCGGTGACGATAGCAATCGTCGGCGGCACGATACTGGTCGTTGCGACTCCAGCGACAGCACCTTGTGCTCCCGCGCCCGCGGCTGCGGCGGCGCCCTGGTTAACCACCGGTCCTGAAGCTCCTGGCGGGAAGCAGATATCGAGCGCTCCGTCTTTCTTTGAATCCGTCTTGGCGGCCGTGCCCTGTTCCGTTGCTACCTCACCCGTGGTGTTCTTCTTGGTCTTAAGAATTGCGCAACCGCGAATCACGGTGACCTTCACGTTGCCATTTTGATCAAACGTGAGCACCAACCTGGTGTTGGGTGCAATATCGAGTGTTCCTAAACTTCCAAGATTCACAGTGGCGGCCTGGTCGTTGCCGGTCTCGATTGTCGCCCCGGTCACGATCGATGCTCCGGTAGCAGCGTTGTTGCCGTTGACGGAGATCGGTTGGTTGTTCTTGGTGATCAACCGGGCCACCAATTGCTGGGGCACCGGTATTGGGGGAGCCGGGGGGTTAGGCTCAGCGAATCCTATCTGAACGCCGATCTGGGCCACTGTAACTGCCAGTAGGACCAGGATTGCTTTCAGCCCTGTACGTCGTCGCATATCCATGAAGAGTCATGCCTCCAACAAAGCGCGACACCACAGAGGTGGTGTCAAAATTCAGTCTACTGCCCTCTAACACTCACGGTCAATCAATTTTTCGGGGTGCCCAGGTGGCCCGGCTGCCTATGTATCGCCTCTTGACTACGCCGAGCAAACAGGCCGCCTGCGCTCTCCGGCCGCTCGGGTCCCAGCTATTTCTTGAGAAAGCGCTGGGCGAAGTCGTCAGCCAAATGAGAGTCCAGCGCCTTGAGCTTGTTGTACTCGTCCTGCGCGTTCTTCTTGTCTCCCAAGGCTACGTACGCGACCGCCAGATTGAAGTGGGCCTCCGAGTAGCCTGGCTTGATCCGCACCGCCGCGCGAAAACTGTCAGCCGCTTCCTTGTACCGCTTGGTCCGAATGTATACCGTTCCCAGGTTGTTATTGGTCTCCGCGTTGTCAGGCCTTAAGGTTAGGGTCTTCTTATAAGCCTCGATAGCTGCATCGAACTGCTGCGCTTTGTACAGGGCCGAACCCAGGCTATTCAGAGCATCGACGAAATCCGGTTTCAGCGTGACCGCCTGCTGCAATGAGCGGGCGGCTTCATTGAATTGACCGCTGTTATAGAGCGCCGTGCCCAGGTTGTAGTGCGCTTCAGGAAAATCTGGTTTGAGCCGAGTTGCCTGTTGCAACGACTGGATGGCTTCGGGATATTGGCCCAGCTTGTTCTGCACCGAACCCAGGTTGTTCAGCGCCTTGGTGTACTCAGGACTCAACCGAATTGCTTCCTTGTAAGCGTCAACGGCCTTACGAAAGAGCTCGGTCGCCGCCGTACGATCAAGAGTTTCTCCTAACTTCACGTACGCGAACCCAAGGTTGTTGTGAGAAATGGGATTATTCGGTCGCAGGCGAATTGCCTCTTGCAGTTCCGGAATCGCGTTCCCTGGTTCACCCAGCGTAATAAGTAAACTACCGAGATTGGTGCGCGCCTCAACGTAGTCTGGTTTGATCTGCAGCGCTCGTTGATAAGCCGCGGTCGCCTCCCGATAGCGGTTGGTCATGTAGTACGCGTTGCCAAGATTGTAATGTGCATCAGCCGAGTCAGGCTTGACGGCAGTTGCTTTCAGGAAGTTATCGAGCGCTTGCGGATATTGCTCACTGATGTAATACGCAGCACCGAGATTATTCAAGGCGTCCGGATCACCGGGACTCAGCCGCACTGCATTACTAAAAGCATTGATAGCTTCCTGGTAGCGTCCCGCTTTGTAGAAACTGGCACCGAGGTTATTGTACGCAACCGCGTCGTCGGGTTTTAGTTTGACTGCTCGTTGCAGAGCATCGATAGATTTCGCGGAATTCCCCACCCGGTCGTAGGCATAACCGAGGCTACTGAGGGCGTCGGCGTTATCCGGTTTTAATTTTATGGTTTCTTCGTACGACGCGGCTGCCTCCGGAAATCGACCCAGGCTTAGATAGGTGTCGCCCAGCCCGTTGTGAGCCTCCGGCCAGTCCGGTTTGAGTTGCACCGCTTGTTTGAAGGCAGCAAGCGCCTCCTCAAATTGCTCAGTGGCACTATAGGCCACACCGAGATTGAAGTAGGCATCAGCGTCGTTTGCTTTTAGAGTTAGCGCTTTTTTGAAAGCTTGAGCAGCTTCGGCGTTCTTGTTGAGTCCAACATACGCCGCCCCGAGATTGTTGTAAGCGACGGAATCATCCGGCGTAAGCTTGAGCGCGTTTTGATAAGCTTCCACCGCCTGTGCGTACTGCCCGCCGTCGTAATAAGTGTTGCCCTGGGTCTTGAGATCTTCCGCTTTATCACTGTTAGAAACTGCAGGAGCTACCGTCTCTCCGGGTCTTGCCGGACGACGTGGATTGTTACGCGCCAGTTCAATTTGTCGGTTGATCGACGACCGGGGCCGCTTGACTACCAACATTGCCGCGCCGCCAACCAGATCTCGCACTCGGGTGGGCCGCTTAAAGATAATGGCCGCGCCACCCATGATGTCCTGTCCTTGAAACGCGCCGGCTATGTCTTGCGGAACGAACGGCTCCGGCAGTACGCGCGGACCCAACCACGGCAACGACAAGACTGGGGACGAGACCAGCAATAGGACGCCCGCCAGTAATAAGACAACGGTCTTGCGTAACATTTCCTGCAAACTAACTTCTCTCCCTTTCGATCCTTGCCGTAGCCATCATAACCAGCGTCATGAACAGCAAAGCATTAACCATCATGTGTAGGCCAAAATCGACCAGGCTGTGCATCGCAACTCCGCAAAGACCAATCACCGCTCCAAAACAAACAGCCCGGCAAAAGCGATTGCTGGACCGAAGGTTCTTTAGCGCCCGACGAACTACCGCCACCACGAACCAGACACCCAGGGCAAAACCGACCAGGCCACCGCTGGAAAGCAACTCCAGATAATCATTGTGGGCCTCCTGCGGAGTCATCGTGCCTGAAGCGTCGTGATAGGTTGTGATCGCGACCCAGTAACCGCCTAGACCAACACCCAGCATTGGATGCGCCTGAAACATCTTCCCGGTGGCTCGCCAGATCTCATTTCTGGTGACGCCCTGTCTCAACCCGTCAGCATTCACCCTGATCTCGCTACTCGCAGAATCTAACGATCCGACAAGCGCGTCGCCGCCGATCCAGAACACCCCGAGCAAAACAACAGCGCTCAGGACCGCCACCAGCCCCAGCCGCAAACTCATCGAGTTGAGCATTCCGATACCCGGCTCTTTCAGGCTCGCTAACAAAAGTCCGACCGCCACCACCTGGGCCAACATTGCTAAAATTCCGCCACGCGAATTTGACAGGACCAGGCCGGTCCAGATCGGCAACAAGAGCGCCACCAGCAGCAGCACCCGCTCACGCTTGATGGCGCCGGCGAGCATCATCCCTAGCCCTAAGCCAAAAGCCATTTCCTGCAGCAAGGCAAAATGGTTTTTGTTGACGAACTGTCCGTAGCCTTGTTGCGGTTTGATCTTCGGCAGGAGAAAGCCCGGCGAATGTTGCATGGTTTGTCTGAGGATCCCGTAAATTGCGCTGGCCACCGCAACACCTATCACGAAGTAGACGAGCCAACGCAGCCGACTTTCAGTATTTACGTAACGATAAAGAAGGATGAGACACGCAGTGAGCGCAAGTAGTTGCAGTACGACAAATCGTGTCGCGTAAGGGTCGGCACTGAGCGTACGGGTAGTTTGCAGAAAACCAAGAACCGACAACGACAACACCGGCAACCAGACTGAAACCTCACCTACCTTTTGATCTCCCCTCAGCAACCATTCAATGATGGCGACGACAAAAATGATGAAGACGGCGCTGACGAAAGCTGACTTCCACCAAAACTCCGCCGTGCCATAGGGAACGGCAGTCAACACCAGCAGACTCGCCATCGCGCCAAAAATGGACCGGCTGAGTACGTCAGCCACTCGCAAACGCACAGACCGCTCGCTTAACCTCGGAAACTCCAATATTTCCGCTTGGGCCATCTAACCTGAAACTTCTTCCACCATTTCAAGTGGCAGCTCTACGCGCCTGGGCGGCGCTTCGTGTGATTTGAAAATTCGCTCGGCGGCGGCGGTTAGTTCGAGGCGAAAGAGATCCACCAGGTAATTCGTATCCACCAATAAGAGGTCGTCGTCAAAATTTCGATAGAGATTTATCCAGCCCCAATCAACGCCATCCTTGACCAACGGTAAATGAAAGCGCCAGGCCGATGTGCGCAACTGCACTTCTTCCGTTCCTACGACATCTGATCGAGTCCAACTCCAGTAGACGCGCCCATTCTGCAATGCCAGCTGTGGCTTTGCGTGGCGGTGCAAACTTGCCTGGAGCGCCCGGTCATTCAATTCGGCCCGACCCGCCTGGCCCACTTGAGCATTGACGAAGACAAACTCATTGATGTCGAGCATATGGCGAACCGCTTCGAAAAAATCATGAAGATCAGACGCCTTGCTGAGAGCACGAGCGGCGCGCCGTACGCGAATATTGTTAGCTACTCGGAGACGCCGGTCCGCCACGGTCCGTTTGACCCCGGCTTTGATCTCATCGACCTCGTGATACTGAAGATGTCCCACTGCTATCAAGGTGGCTACGGTCACGACAAACATCACAAAACCAGTCGCCTTTGGACCAGTTGTCGTGAAAACCATCGCCACCAGGCCAAACGCTGCGCACACGCCATACAGAACCAACGCGACTTGACGTTGTGACCAGCCCCGGGCCAGTAACATGTGATGAATGTGTTCGTTATCTCCCTGGAAAATAGGACGCCGGCTGATCAGGCGACGCGTCATCGTAATTGCAGTGTCGACCATGGGAAAGCCGAAAGCCAAAATCGGGACGACTACGGCCACTGCTGTCGTCGCTTTCTGAGTTCCAGTCACCGACAGCGCTGCCAGGGTAAAGCCAACGAAAAGCGCGCCCGAGTCGCCCAGGAAAATTGATGCTGGATTGAAGTTGTAGCGCAGAAACCCTGCCAGTGCGCCGCAGAGGACCATCGCCACCACGATCATTGGCGAGCGTCCCTGGGAAATCGATACCGCCAGGATCACTAACGAGGAAAACAGCGCTGCGCCTGACGCTAGACCATCTAGACCATCAATCAAATTGAAAGCATTCGCAATGCCGACCAGCCACAGTATTGTCACTAGAAAAGAGGCAAGCAAAGGCAGTTGCACAGAACCAACTAGAGGGATCGACAGAGAAACTATTCGGCCACCGAGCAGGAAAAACAGGGTCGCAATCAGACCCAACGCGACGAATTTCACCACCGCGTTGGTGCCCTTCAAATCATCGTAGACACCCAGCATCAGAACGAGCGTAGCCGGAATGAACGTGAGGATGATAACTGACCTTTGCTCAGCTAGAGACTGTGTGAGCAACCTGTCCACGATCGGCAAAGTCGCTAACGCAACGACGCACGAAAGGTAGATCGCGACGCCGCCAAGACGCGGTACAGCTTTGTCGTGCACACGCCTGGCGTCCAAGGGTACATCCAACAGATTGAAGTGTTCGCAGAGTCGTCTGATTATGGGGGTAGCAATCAGCGACGCTGTGGTGGCAACAATAAAAAGGACAAAGTAAGTCGTCATCAAAGCTCACCTCCTTTGTAATGAGCTTGGTCTGAGATTTGGCAGTGGTTGAGAGAGCGCGCTGAGCGCATTCAGGGGTTAACGGTTGGCAATTACCCTTGGCTCGGTAGGACTTTCGACTGCTTGAGATGCGACGTTGGCAGTCGGAATGTTAAGCGATTCAATAAGCGCCACCATTTTTGGCAGTAGCTCTCCTTTGGAAAACTCCGGTAATTTCGCAGTGATGGCTGCATTGTTGGTCGTGTTCGCTGCGACGCGTGCCTTAGACAACCCAGCGATGCACGCATCTACGTCTCCCTGGCGGGCACAATAAAAGTTTGCATCGTCGGCAGCGATGTCGGTGACGTGACTGTTCTGTGGGCCAATGTAGAGGGTTGCGGATCCAATGGCCATGATGTTGTAGATCTTGCAGGGATGAACTATGCCGACGAACTCATTCCCCATCACAACCACGTGTAGATCGGCAGCAGACAACGACTTTGAGAGATCCGCCAGTGGTTGGTAAGGGAGACACTTCACGTTGCCGAGCTGGTGCGATGCTGCAAACTTCCGCACTTTCGCTTGTTCACTGCCCCCACCAACAAAGCAGAAGACAAATTCATCGCGCTCCTTAAGCCGTCGTGCTGCCTCGAGTAAGGTGTCGAGCGGATGACAGGGACTGTGATTGCCCGAATACATGACCACGAACTTTCCCGTCATTTCATGTTCGGCTCTAAATGCTTCCCGACCTTCGTAATCGAAGTGAATCGAATCGTCATGCGACCACGGGGGAATGGTCTTCAGACGACGCTCAGCGATACCCTTCACCAGTATCCGGTCTCTCATAAAACGATCGAGCACCACCACCGCATCTGCTTGTTCCAGGCTGTACAGCAAAACTTGCTGGAGTAGTCGTGTTAGCAGTGCCTTTTCTTTCAGCCAGCCCGCCGCGATCGCTTCATCAGGGTTCAAATCCATCACCCAGAAACAAAAGCTCCCGCCTTTCAACCTGGCAAACAAGGCGCCTAAGAAAGAGATCAAAGGCGGCGACGTGAGCGCCATAACAACATCAAAACGCGGCAACAGCAGCAACCGCAGAGCGCACACCGCCAAGAAGCTGCCAAAGTTCAGGGCGCGACGTAGCTTGCTATTCTTGCCCAGCGACATCGAGGGAATGCGAATAACGTCAATCCCCTTCCATGTCTCGCGGCGCGCGAAGTGAATTGACGGATCCTCGTAGCCCCGGTCACTGGTTAGCACTGTAACCTCATGTCCTTCATCGGCCAGCGCAACCGCCAGTTGGGTAAGGTACTGCCCGGTGGCCATGAGGTCCGGGTAAAAACACTGATTGAGAAGGAGAACCTTCATGTGGCTGGACTGAATCGATCGCTGCCGAGCAAGCTAATAGGCGTTTGCCTGCATGCGGCTTTTAAAGTCAGCGACTGTCTTTTCGAGTCCTTCAGCAAGTGGGATCGTAGGATTCCAACCTAGCAGTTTCTGAGCGCGAGTAATGTCCGGTTTGCGCTGCTTGGGATCGTCCTGTGGCAAAGGCAAGTGCACGAACTCAGACTTCGACTGGCAGATCCGTCTTACTTCTTCCGCGAGTTGTTTGATGGTGAATTCACCGGGGTTACCCAGGTTTACCGGCTCGTGTAT
Source organism: Pyrinomonadaceae bacterium (assembly GCA_035263325.1). Lineage (GTDB taxonomy): Bacteria > Acidobacteriota > Blastocatellia > Pyrinomonadales > Pyrinomonadaceae > PSRF01. Next base: position 8,317 of record DATFRK010000797.1, read on the forward strand.
ATCAGCGGTATTCATCAGGCGGATCAGACCCTCTAACAGATCCTGCACATAACAGAACGAGCGGGTCTGTTGCCCTTCTCCGTAGAGCGTCAAGGGTTTTTCCCGCAGTGCCTGGACAGTAAAATTTGAGACAACCCGACCGTCATCTTCGAGCATTCGTGGTCCATAGGTATTGAAAATCCTGGCGATACGGATGTCGACCCTGTTCTGACGGTGATAATCCATCATCAGAGTTTCGGCTAGTCGCTTCCCTTCGTCGTAACAGGAGCGAAGGCCAATCGGATTCACATTGCCCCAGTACTCTTCAGGTTGCGGATGGACCAGCGGATCACCGTAGACTTCTGAAGTTGAGGCCTGCAGTATTCGCGCCCGCACCCGCTTTGCCAGACCGAGCATGTTGATCGTGCCCATGACGCTGGTCTTAACTGTCTTCACCGGGTTGTACTGGTAGTGAATCGGTGAGGCTGGACAGGCGAGGTTATAAATCTGATCTACTTCCAACAGGATTGGCTCAATCACATCATGTCGGATGAGTTCGAAGCGCGGATTCTCCAGCAGCGGGAAAATGTTTTCCCGTCGCCCGGTAAAAAAATTGTCGAGGCAGAGCACTTCATGACCTTCAGAAATGAGTCGCTCACAAAGGTGAGAACCAATAAACCCTGCCCCGCCGGTGACCAGTATGCGCATGATGTCTGATCTAAATCCTTCTCACTGAATAGTTTCCGAGGTATAGCACGTCCATCCGCGTCTTCAGGAAACATTCGATCGCCTCACGCGGCGTGCAAACAATTGGTTCATTCTCGTTGAACGAAGTATTGAGCACAACCGGTATGCCGGTGAGTCGATGGAAGTCCGAAATCAGTTGATAGTAGCGAGCATTGGTTTCTCGCGAAACAGTTTGCAAGCGCCCTGAACCATCAACATGGGTAACCGCAGGGATTTCTGCACGTCGTTCCGGCTTGATCTGATAGACCATCAACATTGTCGGCGCGGGATGAGTCTGTTCAAAATAGTCACCGACCCGTTCTTCCAAAATCGACGGCGCAAAAGGCCGAAAAGGTTCGCGTTTCTTAATGCGCTCGTTGAGGATGTCTTTCATCTCCGCCCGTCTGGGATCCGCAACAATGGAACGGTTCCCCAGCGCCCGCGGCCCAAACTCCATGCGGCCCTGAAACCAACCCACTACCAAGCCGTCTGCTATGTCGCGCGCGGCGCGAACAGTTACCTCAGCGTCGTTATGGGACGCAAAAGTGAGTTTGGCCGATTCGAGTTCTCGCCGAATCTCGGCGTCACTGAACTCCGGTCCAGTGTAAGCGCCACTCATTACTTCTGCCTTACAAAGCTGCAAAATCTCATGGTGAATTTGGTAGCAAACGCCAAGTGCGGTGCCGCTATCACCCGCGGCCGGCTGAATGAACACTCGCTTGAACGGCGTGTGCAAAGGTATTTTGCCGTTCATGACTGAGTTGTAGGCAACTCCGCCGGCAAGCCCCAGTTCTGTCGACTTTGTTTTCTCATAGAGATGATCAAGCACGTGGAAGCTAACCTCTTCAAGACGCAACTGGAGGCTGGCAGCGATGTCGCGCTCTCGGTCCCCGAGTGGTGTGCCGGGAGGCCGCCTGGGACCGAATGTCTCTTCGAAACTGGATGAGAAGACTCGACCAATCACTGGCGAGCCCTGGTCCCAGGTCATCTGAACGCCTTCCGCATGGTGCCTGAAGTAGTCTAGATTAAGTCGAAACTGGCCATTTTCTTCAGTCTTGATGATTTCGCGGAATTGTTGAATGAAACGTGGTCTACCGTAAGGCGCGAGGCCCATAACCTTGCCTTCGTCGCCGTAGTGAGGGAAGCCAAGAAATTGAGTCGTCGCCGTATAGAGAATGCCGACTGAGTGGGGGTACTCAACCTGGCCCAAAACTTCAACTGAGTTCCCTTCTCCGAGTGCCCACATCGTTGAGATAAAGTCGCCGAAGCCATCGATTGAGAGAAGAGCGGCGCGTTCGAAGGGTGACACAAAGAAAGCGCTGGCCAGGTGGGCGCGGTGATGCTCGACGTTATGTATTCTTGCCTGGATCGCGCTGCTTTGTACCTGCAACATTCGCGCCAGTTCATCCCTCAAGTCGCGAACTTTTGCGGCATTCCCCAAACGGTCCTTGATCTGAGCGAATAGGCCATTCCCGTTACCGTTTTCCTGCGGGCCGCTTTCCGCTTCGATCGTGGCGACCGCAGCCTGGCCCACGCCTTTTCGTACTGTGGCCTTGGCTGCCTTGGAAGCAGCGAAGAGGATCTTTTTATGAAGGTGCGCTGAAGGATCCCGCGAGATGCCTATATGTGCGACAGATTCAATGCCAATTCCCGCTGCCTGCAAACAGTACTTGATCGCCTCGCTGGGAAAACCAGCGCTGTGCTTGAATCGATTGAACCGTTCCTCTTCGACAGCAGCAACCAGTTTGCCGTCCTTAATGATCGCAGCGGCCGCGTCGCCGTGATACGCATTGATTCCCAGAATATACATTTAAGATCTCAGTTTAAGTGATAAGAGTGCTGGGTCGAGATTCAGGAATTTCATTGACGCTTTGATCGACGCACTCGTAGTTCGCGTTGATCTTGTTATCCAGCAGGTAAAGCGAAAGGAATAATTCCGCCAGGAAGCGTTGGCCTGCGTAGTAGAATCCGGGCCAACCGTCGAGGATACCGCCGCGCACAACGAGGCAGTAGAACAGCACCGCCGCCGGCGCCACTACGAGCCACTGCCTGAGGCGATCGTTTCGACCAAGGTGCTCAGTCGTCATCAGCTTTCGCGCCTCGAGTTCAGCGTATTTCGTTTGCGAATGTAGCCAGCGACTGAGGGGCTTGCGATCATCATGCAAGATTCGGCCGGCGAGATCGTGCACCGGTCCATCAACCACAACTTTGTGTGCATGACCATCGACTCTGTACCTGGCGTTCTGCTTGCGAAATAACACAGTCACCGGGGGATAGATGCCGCTTCGCAATTGTCGCCCGTTGATGCAATAGGTGAAATGCGCACGATAGCCTGCCACATCACCTTCATTTTTGAGCGCTGCTATTTCGTTGATCAGTTCTTGTGTCAGCAGATAATCGGCGTCGAGATTGAGTACCCACTCGGTTTGAATCCCGCCGTGCTCCAGAACGTAGTTGCACTGGTTAGCAAAGTTGTCGAACCTTCGTTGTAACACTCGCACTTGCGGATAGTTCGAGAGAATAGCGAGCGTCTCATCGTTACTAAAGCTATCAACCACCACGATCTCGTGCGCCCAGCGCAACTGGTCCAGCGTGCGCGCGATGTTCGGCGCCTCGTTGTAGGTGATGATTACCGGGGTGATCTGCAGGTTTGGAGTGCGGTGACTCGTCACCGCTTTGGGATCTCGACGACTCTCAGAAGTACGATCCGAAAGCGGTGACGAGTCACCGCACTCCAAAGTGACTGCCTGGTATAGATTCACCAGTTGCTGAGCGACGTTTGGCCAGGCAAAGCTTTCTGATAGCACTTTCCCAGCTGCGCCCCGTCTTCTTCTCTCATCTTCCGACTGCAACGCTTGCTCAAGTGCACTCTGAAGCGACTTATGCTCAACCGGAACGATCCAACCCGCGCCGGCACCAGCAACCTCTCCGGCGAGATTTACTTGAGGACTCACCATGACTGGAACGCCACTCGCCATCGCTTCCATGACACAAAGTCCAAAATTCTCCTGGTACGAAGTCAAGGCAAGCAAAGCGGCATTAGTCAACGTCGCTTGTCGCTCATCTCCTTCCAACCAGCCGGTAAACAAGATCGAATTTTCTGCCTGGTGCTCGGTGACCCTGCGTTTGAGTGATTGAACGTAGTCACGTGGTCCATCACCGGAAACAACCAGACGCCAATCGTGAAGCCCAGGCTGTCTGACGACCGAGACAAAGGCGTCAATCAGGATGTCGAGGCCTTTTTTCGGGTGAAGCCGTGACAACACCAGTACGTATGGATAAGAAGTAGGCGCACTCGCGCAAACAGCCGGCGGCAAGACTTCAACTCCCAATGGCACTACGGTCCCATGGTTCAACCCCAACGACTGCTCGGTAGCTTCCTTTTCCGCCTGGGCCGTGTAGTGCACTGCAGCGGCAGCTTCCATCATCCGTTTCCCAACCAAACGCCAGAATAAGGCCTTCCGCACTGGCTTCTGCTTCATACTCCAGGGATCAAGCGTGCCCAAAGGACGAACGACATAGGGCACTCCATATTTCCTGCAAATTCGCGCTGCTGCGATGCAAGCATGGTTGAAGATGGCGTGAATGTGTACCACATCGAAATTCTTCACATTCGCGCCGAGCCACCTGGACAACGGTCGGGAATATTTGAATGAGGCTCCCAGTTGCACGGGAAAGAAGAAAGTTGGGACTTCGTTAAAGTTTTCGGGACTCTGGGTGTTCCGCCGCGCCGGGAAGCCTTCGTCAGTCGTTACAATAACAACTTCGATTCCTTCGGCTTGCAACGAGCGACACAGCGGCACAATCGCCCGGGAAGGTCCACCCGATTTAGCTGACACTGATGGTATGACGTGGAGGACTTTCATTGAACGGTTACTTCATTCAGCACACACCACTTAGAGAGGATGTATAGCGACCATGGACGCGACCAACCGACGGCCTCCGGAGCCCGCGAAAAATCGCGCCAGACTTGGACCACTGAGTTGGCATCGAGACCCGAGTCGATTAGCTGCTGACGGCCTGCAAAAAGATCCGAAACCTCCGGGGCCAGACGCGACTGCAGCCATGCTTCGAACGGCAAGGTAAAGCCCATCTTTGGGCGCGCGATAAAATCCCGGTCGAGTAGATCCTGGAGCGCATCCGCCAATAGCGGCTTGGGAATTCGATTGCCATTCCCATTGAGTTTCCAGGCTCCGGGAAGCGACTGCACGTAACTCACGACGTTCGTATCGACAATGGGCACGCGCACCTCGAGTGAATGAGCCATACTCATAGCATCTGTGTCACGCAACAGGGTATTGGCCATGTACCCTTGCATTTCGAGTTCAGAAACGGCGTTGATGGTGTCAGCACTTTGGACTGGATGCTCACAATTGTCTCCCGCTGGGATTTGCGCCAGCTGCTTGATTGCCTCTGGTGAGAAGAGCTGACGAGTGATGCGGTAGACGTCTGCCGGCTGACCGTCGCTAGCGGCCAACTGCCAAAACTTACTCCGCTTGACCGAGCCATTCAGCACAGACCTGCCGGTTCCTGAGGCCATGCGCAAGAGAGATCGCGTAAGGGCCGAGGTGGTCTGCAACTTTAAGGCGCGGCGAAAGCTGGGATAGCCAGCGAACAGTTCGTCACCACCGAGACCAGACAGCGCCACCGTGACTCCTGCTTCTTTCACAGCCTTGGAGACGACATAACTGTTGATGCCGTCCATTGAAGGTTGGTCTAAAGCGGAGATGGCAGCGGGTAACATCTGAAACATGCGCTCTTCAGTAAGCCGCACTTCGCGATGATCGGTCTCGAATTTTGCCGCCACTGCCTTTGCCCGCGACGCTTCTGAAAACTTCTCTTCATCGAAGACCACACTAAAAGTCTTTGGCTTGTCGTTGCTGACCCTACTCATTAAAGCCACCAACGCACTCGAGTCCATGCCCCCCGAAAGAAACACGCCCAATGGCACGTCACTAACAAGATGTAGCCGCACCGACTCTTCTAACTCCGCGCGTAGCTTGACAACAGCCTCTTCTCGATTTCGCAGCCTGTTCTCGACGGGGAATTGATTGCCGTCGGCGAACGAGCCTGTTTCCAACTTTAGCGGATCTCCCGCTCGCGAACTGACGCGCAAGAATTGCCCCGGCATCAGTGACTTTACGCCGTCAACAATGGTGAGCGGCGCTTGCACTGATCCATAGGCCAGGTAGGAAGAGATTGCTGCGTGACTAAGCCGGCGACTTACCAGGCCACTTGCCAGTATCGCTCGGATTTCTGAAGCGAAGATAAGCCCGTTTCCGTCAGTAGTCGCGTAGTACAGTGGCTTTATTCCGAAGCGGTCGCGAGCCAAAAGCAGTTCCTGTTTCGCGGCATCCCAAATTGCCAGGGCAAACATGCCCCGGAGTCTTGCAAACGATTCAATGCCCCACTTTCGATAGGCACGCAATACCACTTCCGTATCGGTTTGCGACCGCCACGCTCCAGGCTCGTCGGCAATCTCTCGTTGCAACTGCTGGAAGTTGTAAGTCTCACCATTGTAAGTAAGCCAGTTGCCGCTTTCCCGATCGTTCATCGGCTGATGACCAGCACTGGAAGTATCGAGAATGGCGAGTCGTGTGTTACCCAAACAGCCAACCGGGCCAACGCTCTCAACCTTCAAATCTGCAGTGCCTTGATCATCGGGACCCCG
>DATFRK010000798.1:0-3122 GCA_035263325.1 Pyrinomonadaceae bacterium
TGTCGAAACCAGGGCAATTACACTCACAATGCGTCTTTACTCCTAGACTTGCGCAGGTACAAGACGACTACAAGTGCAAAGATACTGAGGGCGAGGGCGACCCGCCAAGCAACAATGCTTATGCCGATCAGTGTCACGATGCCGGCCAACACACCACGTTGGTATTGGTAGGGTAAAGTTTTCCATCTCTCCCATGACTCCACCAGTGCGAGCCGCAAGTCATCGCGCACGCTGCTCATTATAGTGCGAACGTGAGTTGAGACCACCGGTCTGGTCAGTTGTTGCAATCAGAGATTTTTCGTCAATCATCCTCAAGAGGGTGATAATCGACGATAGAAAAATCCGCCGTGGAGCAACGACCAGCCCGTCAAATGAACTCACGCATTCAAGCGCCCATCATCGATGTGAGCGTGCATCCTGTCGATCGAGCCATAAAAAGGGTGGGCCTGAGCCCACCCTCTAGTTCTTCTGACTTCTTACTTACTGTTTGAAAATCGGCAGCGGATGCCCATCCACAGTTTCTGCTGGCTCTATGCCAAACAGTTCTTCCACAGTGGGCGCCAGGTCAATCGTGCGAACCGGGGTTTGAATGGGCCCGGGTTTAATATCTGGTCCGGCGGCTGCAAAAAACCCGAACATGTCGGGTTGAGCCGGATTGTGGCCATGCGCTCCATAGAAGTTCGGCACGGACAACACCGGCGGCGGTAACGAAGTGTCCCCTTTTCGCACAATGACTGGGGACTGTACTCCGTCGAAGTTATAGCCAATTCTCATCAATGCGTACACGTCGCCAAAATCCTGTCCCACGGTCTTGTCGGTATCGAGGCCGAAGTTCGGGTCGTGCACGCCGCCCGGTGTCGGACGCACGAACACCTGTTCAAACACAGGAACGCGTCCTCCGGGGACATAGTTGGGGTTGGTGTCGTTGAAGTTGGTCAGAATCTGCTGAATCTTCGAGCGCAGCTGCAGGTATTCCTGCCTGCTCACACTGCCGTTAGGTTCGCGACCCTGCAGACTGATGTAGATGTTCGCGGCCGGTCCGGAAGTGATGGCGCGCACCTTCGTGGTATCAATTCCATTCGCGACGAGTAGATTGTTCATGTTTACCGACGTGTGGAACGGGGCAAAGCCGTGATCGGAGACCACGATGACGTTGGTCAGTGGCAGACCATTGCCATCCACTCCAACAGCATCGATGATCCGCTGTACTGCCTGATCCGCCGCCTGGTAAGCGACTTTGATGTAGTTCTGGTAGCGTGCGATCTTTGCCGGATCCTGTCCAGCGCCAATGGAATTTGGGTCCGTCGGACTGGTGGCTTGCCGCGGATCCGTCAACAGGAACTGGTGTTCCGATCCATCCGGCTGCTCGATGTATACCATCGTCAGATCGGCATTCGGGTTCTGACTCATAGCGTGTAGCGCAACCCGTGTCTGGTAGTCAACGAAGCTCTTGACCTGATCTTCGTAGATGTTTTCGAGTTCCAGGTCGGTGAAATTGGCCAGGCCGGAGTTAATGCGCTCCGGAAAACGGAAGTCCGCTTGATCTGCCCAGAAACCCACATTGTTGTTGATGTCGTCTACGTTCGCCAACACACCGGGCTGCACGTTGCGTGGAATCGCATCGGCTGAGTAACGGGCAATGTGAACCGTCGAGAGATTCGGCTCCAACTGGCTCACGAAGAAGGCAGCGCCAGCTTTTGAAGGCGATCCTTCAAGATAGAATGGCTGCGAGCCGCCCTCGCTGAATTTCACGTAAGCCGGTCCGGTTGAAGGCAGCGTGAACGGACCCGCGGTGATCCCGCCATGATTTGTATCGAAGAAAACCAAGGTGTCGTAGTTCGTTAGGTTGTCATCCGTAGTGTCAAGCGCAGCCACCTGAATGTTGTAAGCAACATTAGAAAGCGTGAACGATTCAAGCGATGCCTGCAGGACCGGGCTGAACCACACCTTGCCGGCTGCAGTCAGGCCGTCCGTGGTTGAAGTTGGGGCGGGGAGAAAACTGCCCGAAGTCAGAACGAATCCCTTGCCGCCCAGTCCGGCAAAAGCACCAAACGGTACGGTGTAATCGACAGTGCGCACGCTGTTGGGCTGGACCAGTGCGCCGCTTACGCCAGGGACGAAGACGTCAACGCCATCAGCGCCTGCCCACGTCGCGGCGACCACCGTCTTTCCTGCATTGCGCAACGCCACCCACATCGGCTCCGCAGTTGGTCTCAAACTGGGAGCCAGTGGAGAGAACTGATATCCGCCAATCGGAGCGCCAAAGCCGCTGATGGTGAAGGCAAACGTACTAAACGGACTCGCCGTAAGGCGAAACGTGTTCGCTGCGACATCGTTGTGCGCGCCAGTCGATCCGGTCGCAAGGGCGATATGATTGGGCGCTGTCAGGGAAGGGGAGACCGTCATGCTGCCACTCGCGAATGCGCCGCGGCTCAGCAGCAGTCCGAGGCCCTTATTTGAGTTCAAGTCTCCGGAAGCCAACAATTGCTGAACGATGGCGGGCTTGCAACCGTCCAGTGAGATCACGACAACTTTCGATGCAGCCCATGCCTGACCGATCGACGCACTCAGTAATCCAGCTAAAGCGATGAGCCGCAAGCCCCGAATGCGGCACGCGGTAGGAAGTACATTTTCAAAGTCCATTCCGAATCCTCCTCAAAATAACCAGCCTGCATTGCGACTTTTGAAAACGCAATGCAGGCTCGTCAAAGCAGTATCGGTTTCGGAGATTAATAAAGTGTGAATAAATATTTAAGGCAGAATAAATTTCTGTCAAGTTTTTGAGGAAGACTCCGCCCCGCATGCGGCGAGACGTTTCGATCGCTGAACACGGGAATCACCGCTACGTCCGTAAACAGTTCTATTCAATATTGATTGACGTAAGCAGGCGTGTCTGTTGAAAAACTATTTTTAAGCGGAAATCGCACGAAAAGTTGTCGGTAAGTGCTTTGATAGTTCGTTCGCAAAACGGGCAAGAATCACACGAAATTACTGCTTTGGTTCCTTTTTCAACAGACACAGGCATTAACGCTCAAAACCCCTGCCGGGGGGATTTTGAGTGAAATCAGGATGTTAGTGCGCCGGGATAGTGCAGTGAAGCTAGTCGATGGTCTAGCAGGTGA
>DATFRK010000799.1:0-5218 GCA_035263325.1 Pyrinomonadaceae bacterium
GCGGGTGCATGTCCAAATAGAATCGACCAACGACCTTACCGCCTTCCACCATCTCGTAAGCTTCTACTGACGGATGCCACACCGCAACATTCTTAGCTGGTTGAAAAGTCACGCCGAATAGTTTGCTGGTGACGTCTAGCACACCCTGCTTAACCTTGTCGTATTGAAAATAGGGACGGACGGACTGTGAATCGAAGTCGTATTCGGCCTTTCGCACCAACTCACTGTAGTAGGCATTCTCCCAGGCATTCACAACCGTCGCGGCCGGCACATCCTTTTGTTTACGAGTCAAGAGCGTTTGATATTCCTTCGCCGCCATAGTCTTCGAGGCTTCGACGACACGATCGATGAACATTGAGGCGTTCTTGCCGGAGCCAACCATCTTGTCCGCGGTGATGTAGTCTGCCCAGTTTGTGAAACCGACGAGGTTGGCAAGTTCGTGTCGCCTCGCAATCATCCGATCGAGCACTGCCATGTTTTGCGGGTAGGCTCGATTGTTGTAAGCGATGTACATACGTTTCCGGAGATCCTCGTTCTTCGCGTAAGAGAAAATCGGCAGCGAATCAGGGTAGTCGATCGTGAGCGTGATCTTGCCGTCTGGCCCAGGCTTGTGACGCGCGATGTAATCGGCTGGTAGTCCATCGAGTTCGGCAACGCTGTTCGCGATAACGGTTCGTTTGTCGTCGCGAATGTTCCGCGCAAACTCTTGTCCGATCACAACCAGCTCATCACGCAGTTGTTTGATCCGTTTGCGCGTCGCTTCGTCCTTGTCGACCCCGGCAAGACGAAAGTCGCGCAAGGTTCGTTCCACGTAGTAACGCGTTTCTGCATCCGCTCCCGTGAGATCCAGCGCGGCAAGGGCATCGTAAACTGCGCGATTAAGCGAGACCTCTGTGTTAAAGGCTTCCGCCTTCTGGTTAATTTTTTCGGCCGCCGTCCGCACAGACTCATCAGGGTGAACTTCCTTGATGAGGCTGGCCTGGTTTGCAACCGCATCGAGGTAGGTCAACATTTCGTCGTAGGGCTTAAGTGTGTTTTCAATCGTACGTTTCCCGGTAACTGCGAGCATTCGATCGAGAGACTCCTTGGCCTTAGTCAGTCGATCCTCTTGCAGCGTTGTGAAAGACGCTGCATCACGTTGACCAGTCCAGAAAGGGGCATCGGCGGGAGTAGCAGCTCGGCTAACCACCGCATAAGAGCTTGTAACAATCAGCACTATGAAAAGGGTCAAATGTTTACGCATGTACTTGTCTCCGAGTCTTTGTGTTAATTTGGCGCTTCGGCTCAAAAAACAGATCTAGCCAGAGTCTGGTGTATTTTGTTCGTCTTTAATTTTGTGTGATTTCGTGGATCGTCCGCGTTCTTGGAGAGAATAGGAACGATCCACGAACTCACACGAAACTCGTTACCACCGTTATCAACTTTTAGGGGCAAGCTCTGATTCGTAATCAGTAGCTCAACTTCATTCATGCGACTCGCCTAGGTTGCTCGCCTTCTACTCAAACTCCCCTGCCTGCTAGTGGTTTGTTAGGTGAAAACATCACAAATTTTCAAATTACTACCGCGAGAAACAGATCAACCCGGCGCGAACTTAGATTGCGGATTCTCCGTATAAGGCCAGCAAGGTTATGATCCGTCCTTAATTATATGTGTGTGGTCATGAAACACACTTGGGCACCAATAGAGAACTTGGCATTTCGCTTTACCACGCAAACCGTTGGTTTGACCCGCATCTGCTCCAATCCTAGAATGACGGCAATCGGAACGAATCTCGAACAAGTCATTACACAACTTAGAAAATTCTCAGCGCATGAGGTCTATGACCCCTTCAACGAATTCTCTCAGCGAACTTCTGTCAGAGACGCTAAGCGCGCCGGAAGGAACACCCTGTGATCGGTGAGCTACTCGGTCATTATCGAGTCGTGGCGAAAATCGGTGAAGGAGGCATGGGCGTCGTCTATCGCGGGCAAGATGAAGTATTGCACCGCGATGTGGCCCTCAAAGTAGTCAAGAAGGACGCCAACCTCGATCTGACTGCAGGCAAAAATCTCTTGCAAGAAGCCCGGGCCTCTTCCTCACTGGCTCATCCAAACATTTGCACCATCTACGAGGTCGGCGAGACCAACGGCGAATTCTATATCGTGATGGAATTGGTTGAGGGTAAGTCTCTCCGAGCGTTGATTGGAGAGATGGGACTGCCCGCGGAGTCAGTACTACGCTACGGCGTTCAGATTGCCAGTGCGTTGGTCCGCGCCCACGACAAGGGCATTGTTCATCGAGATCTAAAGGCTGCAAATATCGTAGTTACTGCAGACGGCCTGGTGAAGGTCCTGGACTTCGGCATCGCCAAACACATCGGCGGCAGTGAAGGCTCCCAGGGTACCACCCTAATGTTTGATTCGCAGGAACCGTCTTCGGTTAGCGGAACACTCACTTACATGGCACCGGAAGTCCTGCGCGGCGAGGGAGCTGACTTTCGCAGCGACCTGTGGGCTCTCGGAGTGGTGCTCTATGAAGCGGTTTCCGGGCAGTTACCGTTTGCCGGACGCACGACCTTTGAGATCAGTTCGGCCATCATGCGGGAAATGCCTAAACCGCTGGGCCCGCCGGTGCCAGCAGGACTTTGGGCCATCATCCAACGCTGTCTCGTAAAGGAGCCACAGCAGCGCTATCGACGCGCCGGTGAAGTCCAGGCGGCGCTGGAAGCTGTTCAGTCTGCAGTGATCGTGTCGAGTGATGCCGGCCTCGAACGAAACGCGCCAGCAACAACCGTCCTGCACGGTATCCAGCATGTTCAGGTTAAGAAAGGTGATTTTCTGCTCCTGGTCGGGACAACAAAGGGAGCATTCCTGCTGCAGTCCAATGCCCAACGCACACGCTGGAAAGTTGGCGGCCCCTACTTTCACGGGCAAGCTGTGTACGCGATGGCCTACGACGGACGGATGGGCCAACACCGCGTTTGGGCTGCAACCCAAGGTATTTGGGGCACGCAGCTGCGTTCCACTGACGATTTCGGCAAGAGTTGGACCAACCCTCAAGAGGCCGCCATTCGCTTTCCCTCTGACAGCGGTGTTTCATTGAAGAACATCTGGCAGCTGTCGCTCGGCCGCCCTGAGGAACCAAACTTAATGTATTGCGGCGTAGAGCCTGCTGCACTTTTCGAGAGTCGCGACTCAGGAGAGAGCTGGTCGCTCGTTCGCGGTCTGTTTGATCATCCCCACCGGCACCGCTGGATGCCAGCCAACGGAGGCCTGGCACTGCACACGATTGTCCTCGACCCAACCGACAGCCAGCGCATGTATGTGGCAATCTCAGCCGGTGGCGTTTACCGCACTGATGATGGTGGAGGCAGCTGGACCGCGCAAAACCGTGGCGTCCGGGCAATGTTCATGCCTACCAAGTACCCCGAGTTCGGACAATGCGTACACAAGATCGTCATGCATCCCAATCGTCCCGAACGGCTCTTTCTGCAGAACCATTGGGGCTTGTATCGATCGGACGACCGTGGTGAAAACTGGAACGATATTGCCAACGGCGTACCATCCGATTTCGGTTTTGCCATGGCCATGCATCCCCGAAATCCCGACTGCGTCTACGTCATTCCGGTTGAGTCAGATGAGTTTCGTTGCACTTGCGACGGGCGGTTGCGGGTTTACCGCACGCGCAATGCGGGAGGATCCTGGGAGGCGTTAGCGCGCGGTCTTCCGCAAAAGGGCGCGCACGAGACGGTTTTGCGAGATGCAATGACCACGGATTCCTATGATCCATTGGGAATTTACTTCGGCACTCGCAGTGGAAAGCTGTTTGGCTCCAACGATGAAGGTCGGAGTTGGCAGAAGATACTCGAAGGATTACCGCCGGTTGCTTGCGTCAGGAGTGCAGTAGTTGAAGACACTTCAGTCGCCGCACCGCCAAGACTAAGTAAGACAGCACCGACCAAATCACCCTCAACTTCGTCCCGAGTAAAGCAACGGGTGACAACCAAGTCGCGGCAGAGAAGAAGGTAGTGTGCCGGTAACCGTCTACATACCCCAACCATTACGCGAATTCTGCGAGGGGCAGGCCGTGGTTGCGATGGCAGAGTCGCCCGCGACCCTGGCCGGTGCATTAACCGCCTTATGGATCCTTTTTCCAGGCCTGCGAGGTCGGATCGTCACGGAACAGGGAGAGATTCGCGAACATATCAATATCTTCATCGGAGACGAGGATGTCCGATTCACCGGCGGCCTCATGAGTCCGATTCCCACCGGAGCTGAGATTTCGATCATCCCCTCCATTACCGGCGGCTGATCGAAATCAATCGTCAACCATGACTGGCGAGGCTGTTTCTTCTCGCGCCACTGATTCAGAGGCAAAGTAGATCCACTTGATGTCGGGATCCTCTTCTCTTAGCTTTGTCTGCAACCGATGGACGCCTTCGCGAATGCGCGCCTTGTCGCGAAATGTTACCTCTAGCGTGAGTAGTATCTGACGTGGGCCAAAGTGCATCGTGAGCATCCGACTAACGTGCTCCACGCATTCGTCTGCTTCCACCAGGTTACGAAGCCGGCGTAGGGTCTCCTTGTCGACACCTTCGCCAATCAGCAGTCCCTTGGTTTCGTATGCCAGCAGAAAGGCGATTACTCCTAACACCACTCCGATCAGCACCGATGCCACTCCGTCGAAGTAGGGATTGTTCAGCAGGTGTCCGCCGGCAATGCCGCAGAATGCAATGACCAATCCAAGCAAAGCCGCAGAGTCTTCAAACAACACCATGAAGCTCGCCGGGTCCTTGCTCTTGTGAACCGCTTCGATGACACTTCTCCTCCCCTTGGTCACACGAAACGCTTCCCAACCAAATACCCAGGAGGTGCCTTCAAACAAAACCGCAAATCCCAACACCACGTAATTCCAGAAGGGATGGCCCAAAGGCTGCGGCGCAAGCAGGTGTGAGACACCTTCGTAAATCGAGGTGCCACAACCTACGGCAAAGATCGCAATCGCCACGACAAACGACCAGAAATAGAGTTCTTTACCGTGACCGAAGGGGTGATCGAAATCAGGAGGCCGACGGCTCGCGCGAATGCCGAATAGCAAAAGCGCACCGTTTCCGGTGTCCACGATCGAATGGATGCCCTCCGAAATCATTGCCGAACTTCCAGTGAAGGCAGCAGCAATAAACTTCGTCACCGCCACGGCAATATTCCCCAGCATTGCCGCCGCGATGGCAGTCTTGGAT
>DATFRK010000800.1:0-3196 GCA_035263325.1 Pyrinomonadaceae bacterium
ATTATCAGGGAGAGTAAAACACCAACGCTCTTGCCCCCGCGTCTCACGCGCAGCCCCAGAGTGCCCCCGAGTAATGCGAATACCAATGGTGCAACCGACAAGGCCAGGCGACGATTCATCATCACATTGGCCAATCGTCGCTCGGTGTCTGAACCTGTTTGAGCCTGGTTTTTTAGCTCGCTCCATTCCATGGAGTCGGCATTGCTGTCGCGCTGGTTGAGCCGTTGCATAATGTCGGCCCTGCCGGTGTTGATGGAGATTCTTAGTTGGTCCGATCGTTCGACGACATATTGCTTTTTTTCTGCATCCGCATCGGGAAACTTGGTGGCCAAGACGTCCGTGAGTACTAACTCAGCCTGATCTCCTGAGGAGTCGATTCGTCCGGAACGAGAAGTGAACACTTCCGTGGTTTGATCCGAATTCTGAGTGAAGATGAATACCCGACCCCAAATGCCCTTCGCTTTATCACCGTCACGAACATAGATCACGTAATGCGGGAGGGTGTTGAAATTACGCGGGTCGACAGGTGAATCGAGTTTTGCCAGGGCACCTTGCAATGCTACCCGCTCCAGATCCCGGGCTGCTCGCGGTGCCTCCTTAAAGTGGATGTAGAAGGTTGCACAACTTAAGACCGCGCCAAGCAGCAAGACCGGCCATAACATGGTCCAACTACCAACTCCGGCAGCCCTCATAGCCACGATCTCGCTGTCGGTGCCCATCCTGGCAAAGCCGATAATTATCCCGGCTAGCGTCGCCAGTGGGATGGTAAAGCTCAAAACGCCAGGAATGAGCGCAGCGCCAATTTCCCCCAGCAGCGACACCGGTAGATCTGTGTAAAGAATTGCTTCGGCAAAGCGCTCTGCCTGCTGCGCAAAGAGCACTGCCGTTAGCATCAAGAGTGAAAGTAAAACATAAGGTAACGTGGCCCCGATGACGTATCGGGGAATCAGGAATCTCCTAAAGTTAAAGTTATGCCTGAACACGTCTTCGATTATCACACTGGCGTCAGCCTGACTCGCGGAAGGCGCTCCAATACGCGCCCGATCAGTTGATGGGTCAATTCCCCGAGTTCCCGTCGAGTTTGGCTTGGGACTTCCCTGGCCTCTTCAGCAAATCTTATCGGCGGCAGTCGCTCGCTACTCCTGAGATGTGCGTGTAGCGCTTTCGACAGCACCGATCCTTTGCCGCCACTACAGGACCTGCATCGCAGCGCCTGATCCAAAGCCATAAAGACTGCTTCGTCATCATTGAACGTGCGATGGCATTCGGCGCAGCGTCGCAGGTCAGGTAGAAAGCCTTCAATTTTTAGCAGCCACACCTCGAAGTATCTAAGAACCGCCTGTAGGTCAGTTGGACTTTGCCCGATGGCGTCGACGCAAGCGGTGGCCATGCGAAACAGAGTGTCGTTAGCTTGATGAGGTGGTGAAAAGTCGATCAGGAGGTCGCCCATGTAGGCTAGGGCGGTAAGTATCGAGGCATCCGCTGAAAGGTTAAAGTGAGACTTTAAGATTTCCGTCTGACGTAGGGAGACGAGTTCCTGGTTCTCTTTCTCGTAGTAGCTGAGATTGATTAGTGTGAACGGTTCGAGTGAGGCGCCAAAACGATTCTTCAGTTTCCGACAACCCTTGGCTACTCCTCTGATCAATCCGGCCGAGCGACTTAAGCACACTACAATCTTATCCGCCTCTGCCAGATTATAGGTTCGCAGGATTAGCGCCTCGGTTTCGACTTGGGGCATAGCAACGAATGGCGGTTGGGGTGGTGCAGTAGCCCGACTGTCAAGGAGGGCACAATACTCAATCCGACAGGAGCCCTCCTTGACAGTCGGGCTACCGCCACCAGGGACTGATATCAAGGAATGAAATACAGAATCCAACTCAGGACCAGGCCGATCACCATGAACTCAGCAAACACTTTAAGTCCATAAAGCCAGCGTTCTTGTGGGGTATCTTTCGCCACTGCTCCGAAGACAACAGACGCGAATACCGCAAATAATGTCATCACCAGGAAGTGTCTCAAGGTTTCCTCCCCGCAGCGATATCAAAGGCATCCAGCATATTCAGATAATTCAGTAAGCCGGCAATCAACAGGAAGGTATTGCCGTACTCGTAGGTCGCCTTCGCAGCCTGGGCCGGATCGTCGGCAAAACCGACTCCGCGCAGCCATTCAAATAGATAGAGAATACCGCTTCCGAGGTTGGCGATCATTGGCGGCACTTGCAATAGCGGTGATGATCCTTGACCGGTGGTCAGGTCAAACAGGTGGCCTCCCATTCCCAGGCCAACAATGAAACAGAGCCACACTGCGCCTCCCATCATGGCGGCCCGACCCCACTTCTTCTCCATCACGTGCCCTGCGCCTGGTACAAACCACGCCATCATTCCCACCAGCCACGCGCGTGCTGGTGTAGGTTCCCGCGTCTCAAGAACCGCTTTTTCTGGCTTACTCAAAACCTATCCTCCGTCACAATTCTGTTTAAGGTTTTACCTTAAGAAGGCTCTTCGTTCAAACGCCCAGCCAGCCAACCGTCCCTTTTACCTAACTTTTTACCTTAGCCGTCGGCATCACGACTCTTAACGATGCACCTTAAGAATCAAGAGCTCAGTAAAGTAGGTACTGAGCCCGAACCTCTTGGAATACTTCAAGTGGCTTCGCCCAGCCCTGGACAATATCATCCAGGCTGCTTCCCTGCTCCAGCGCTTCTCGAATCTTGTTTGTCCCAGCGATGACATCGAAGGGGTTCTTGTCGAACACGTACTCATAGGGCGGATTCTTCCATTTAAAGTCTTTGGGGTACATCTCGTAAGCAACCTTAACCATTGCGATTCCAGCTTGCACTGGGGCAAAGACTTCCCTGTCAAGGACGTGAATTTGGACGCCGCCACAGGTAACGCCCCCGTGTTTCTGAAATGTCGGTTGAAAACCACAGCTGCGGAAATAAACGCCGCCGAGTCCTATGTCGTTCAAGGCTTGCGAATAGTCGTCCGGGTCGATGTATGGCGCGCCAATCAATTCGAAAGGCCTCGTTGTGCCTCTCCCTTCGGAAAGTTGCGTACCTTCAAAGTGTACCGTTCCGGGAAAGACCGTAGCTGAATCCAGGGTCGGCATATTAGGCGAAGGTAGAACCCAGGGCGCATCAGTTTCATCGTGCCACAGTTCGCGGGTCCAACCTTTCATCGCCACTACTTCAAGCTCA
>DATFRK010000801.1:0-13373 GCA_035263325.1 Pyrinomonadaceae bacterium
GAGCGTCTCGTCAACGACGTCCAGCACGAACTCTTTGGCCTGGGACCACTCGAGCCGCTACTAGCCGATCCGACAATTTCCGACATTTTGGTGAACGCCCACGACATGATCTACATCGAGCGTCGGGGCAAGCTTGAGTCCACCAGTGTCACCTTCAAAGACGACGAGCATCTGATGCGCGTCATCGAGCGAATTGTATCTTCGGTTGGACGCCGCATTGATGAGTCGTCACCGATGGTCGATGCCCGCTTGCAGGATGGCTCTCGTGTCAACGCGATTATCCCGCCGCTCTCCATCGACGGTCCGGTGCTCTCAATTCGCCGCTTTGGCGCCGAGCCTTTGAAGATGACCAAGTTGATTGAGAACAAGGCTCTCACCAGGGACATCGCCGACATGTTGGAGATGTGTGTTACTGCCCGGTTGAATGTGCTGATCTCGGGCGGTACCGGCGCCGGCAAAACGACCTTGCTGAATGCGCTTTCTGCTTACATTCCGGAGGCTGAGCGCATCGTTACGATTGAGGACTCGGCCGAACTTCAGCTGCAGCAGCCGCACGTTGTGAGGTTGGAAACCAGGCCACCCAACATTGAAGGACGCGGTGAAGTTACGCAAAGAGACTTGGTCCGAAACTCCCTGCGTATGCGACCGGATCGCATTGTCATCGGTGAGGTTCGCGGTGGTGAAGCTATCGACATGTTACAGGCCATGAACACCGGTCACGACGGCAGTTTGACTACGATTCACGCGAACACCCCTCGTGACGCGATGGCTCGTCTCGAGACCATGATTCAGATGACCGGAATGAGACTTTCAGATCGCGCAATGCGTCAGCAAATCGCCTCCGCTTTGGATCTGGTAGTTCAGGTAGCGCGCCTATCCGATGGTGGTCGCCGCCTTACCTCCATCTCGGAAATAACCGGTATGGAAGGCGACACGATCACCATGCAGGAGATCTTCCAGTACGAGCGTACTGGCGTTGACTCACAAGGTCAGGTTATCGGTCGCTTCAAGGCTACCGGTATTCGACCTCGCTTTGCCGACCGACTCAAGTCGTACGGATTACAACTGCCGCGAGTCTTCTTTGAGGAGCTGTAGAGATGGTTATTTCCTTTCTGGTCTTCCTCTTTGCATTGTTTCTTGTGCTGGGCGCCTACCTGGCAGCAACTCATGGCTCCGAAGCCAAACGGAAACGTTTGCAGAGGCGGCTGTCGGAAGCCCTGCTTACCTCGGCTCATACCGAAGACCCCGAAGTAGTGTTGGCGCGCAATGAGTTGATGAGCGAGATCCCCTGGGTAAATCGCTCTCTCGTGCAAATAAGCGCCGCGCTGCAGTTGAAGCGAATGCTGGACCAGGCGGACCTGCACATCACTCCCTCGCGGCTGATCATGTTTTCCGCGATGGCCGGGTTCATGGGTGGACTCGCTACGTCAGTAGTTACCGAAATCTATCCGCTGTGGTTTGTCGGAGCCCTCGCAGCTGCTTCACTGCCGTTCGCTCATGTTTGGTGGAAGCGAAAGAAACGGTTTGATGCGTTCCTGGAGCATCTGCCCGATGCGCTCGATCTCATGAGCCGCGGTCTGATGGCCGGTCACGCTTTTGCTGAAGCGCTACAGATGGTGTCTGCAGAAATGCCTGACCCGGTCGCCACCGAGTTTCGCAAGACTTACGAAGAACAGAACCTGGGTCTTTCCTTGAAATTAGCCCTGGAGAATCTGGCCGAAAGAATGCCGTTGCTGGACCTCAGAATGTGTATTACCGCGGTGTTGATTCAAAGAGAGACAGGCGGAAACCTGGCCGAAATTTTAGAGAAAGTTGCCTACACCATTCGCGAACGATTCCGCATCATGGGTGATTTGAAGACGTTGACGACCAGTTCCAGAATGTCGGCCTGGTTGCTCTGTGCCTTGCCCATCTTCGTGGCAATCGCGGTGACGGTGATGAATCCGGATTACATGAGTGTGCTTTGGAAAGACCCACGTGGTCATTGGCTGATTGCGGCTGCAATGATCATGCAAGTTACCGGCATGCTGATCGTGCGCAAGATTCTGCAGATAAAGATCTAGGGAACTTGGGGGCTTGAGAGTCAGAGAGTTCCCTGACAACTGTAAACGAGAGACCGGAAACATAATCATGTTACTCATCATCGGAATTTCAACCTTCGTTTGTATCAGCCTCGGAATGATGGGTGTTTACTGGTTGGTTTATCGCCCGCAGAGTGCCGCCACGGAGCGCCTGCGCAGATTGGGCCACCAGAATCCCAACTCAATTAGTCCAGTCTCCGTAGAGATTGAGGACGATAACCCGGTTACTCATCTGGCGGAACGCCTGGCTGCTCCCTTGAGCCGGCTGGCTCCGCCCTCCGCAGCTGAAGCGAAGAAGTTACAGAAGAAGTTAATGCACGCGGGTTTTCGGGCTGAGTCGGCGCCGATTATCTATCGCGGCATTCAGCTTGTAGTTATGGCAGGCCTCCCCGCTATCGTGGCGCTCGGCTGCGCCCTGGCCGCGAAGCCGCCGAAGTACGCTCTGCTCTGGATCTTGTTTGCGTTCGTGGTTGGCTTTTTTCTGCCCCGTTACGGCTTAACTCGCGCAATCACTACGCGGCAACGCTACCTCCGTTGGGGCCTGGCCGACGCGCTGGACCTGATGGTTGTTTCGGTTGAGGCAGGTCTTGGTTTGAACGCGGCCATGATGAAAGTCAGTTCAGAGTTGAAGGATGTCCATCCCGACATCGCGACCGAATTCGAACTCGCCAATCTTGAAATCCGAGTCGGACGCGACCGTGATGAAGCTCTGCGCAACCTGGCCGAACGCACTGGTGTCGACGATTTGCGCAGCCTGGTGGCCATGCTGATACAGACTGACAAGTTTGGTACTTCAATCGCCCGAGCGCTGCGAGTGTTTTCCGATTCGCTGCGTACGAAACGTCGTCAAAGAGCTGAACAGGAAGCGCAAAAAGCGGCCGTCAAGCTTTTGTTTCCGCTTGCGTGTTTCCTTTTCCCCACGCTTTTCATCGCCATACTAGGCCCTGCTGCCCTAAATCTCATTGATGTTCTAGGCAGGATGTAAAAGGAGTCGGACCATGAACAAACGAAGAATAATCGCCATTCTTATCGCTTTCGTGATCACCATCGCCGTCACTGCAATGTGGAGTGCAGCCACCATCGAGCGCGAAGGTGATCCCGATGCAAACGTGATCGAAGACGCCGGTGGATCGGCAGGCAACCTGTCAAATGGGAAGGGCGGCAACAAGATAGTCAAGGTTTTGACCGCGCCCTTCAAAGCAATTGGCGGCCTGTTCCATCACAAGGATGACGGCAAGCTCCAGCGCATGACGGAAAAAGACGGTGAGAAGTTTGCCAGTGTTGGCGTTGCTAAGTTCGAAACCGGGAAAGCCGCGCGGGCAAGCATCTCTGGGTCTGCCAGTGAACACCTCGCCGCCGGAAAACAGTTTTTGCAAGACGGACAATACAACGAAGCCATTGCCGAGCTTTCCCTGGCGGCTTCGTTGGATCCAAAGCTTTCTGAAGCACATAACCTGCTGGGCATTGCCTACAACCAAAAAGGATTCTCAGACAGAGCCAAAGACTCCTTTGAACGCGCTGCCAAGGTTGAGCCAGAAGATGCTGATACGCTGAACAACCTGGGCTTCTCGCTTTATCAGAGTGGCAACTATCGCGCGGCTATCGATCGCTTAAAACGAGCGGCCAAAATAGCGCCCACAGACGAGCGAATTCTGAATAACCTGGGCTTGGCCTACTGCCGGATAGGCAAGTTTGATGAAGCTTTCAAGAGTTTTTCTCGCGCCGCTGGACCACTAACCGGCAATCTCAACACGGCGAAGATGCTTGAGCGGTTTGCCCGCGAAGACGACGCGATTCGTTACTACGAAGCCGCCAGGCAGATCGACCCGGCCAACACTCTTGCGCTGCGACGGTTGGCTGATCTTTATGAGCGAGTAGGCAAGCCAGGCGAAGCGCAGGCTGCTCGGGTGGCACTGGCATCTTCAGGTTCAACCTCCACCCTGGCGAGCGTGGAAAAGTAATCTCACAGAGAAAAGGGAAGTCACATGTCGCAAACGACCATACTAACTCGCGTAGAAATTGAAACCATGGGTCCCCCTCTTCCGGAGGAGCTGGCCGACACTGGAATTAGCGAAGGTTTTCTGTGCGATTTGGCGTTGAAGCACGTGGCGATGTTGCCTGAGCCAACTACCTGGGCCATCGCTGAACAAATGCGACTTCCCCGTACTTTGGCCGAGGAGATACTGCACAAGTTATTCCGCGAAAAATTGATCGAGGTAAAGGTACAAGCGGCAGTTGGTTCGACGCGCTATGCAATGTTGGACCACGGCTGGGATCGGCTGAGTCGATTGCTGTCAGTTTGCGGCTACACCGGACCTGCACCGGTGTCGTTGCGCGATTACGCGCACATGATGAGACTGCAATCAATTCCTTCGATTCCTGCCTCCATCGATACAGTGAAGCATGCGTTTCACGATCTGGTATTGCCTGACTCGCTACTGCAAACCCTTGGTTGCGTAATTAACTCGCGTCGCTCTCTGTTTCTGACCGGACTTCCTGGTACCGGTAAGACTGCGGTTGCCGAACGCATCAACGGTGCGTTGGATGGCGCAATCTGGATTCCGTTCGCGGTAGAGATCGACGGCCAAATCATCCGCGTGTTCGACTCCCATTGTCATGAGCAGGCGGCAGATGATGTCATGCCGAGCGAGTTTGACCGTCGCTGGATTTTGATCAAGCGACCGCTGGTGGTGGTCGGTGGTGAACTGACACTTGAGAATGCCGACTTGACCTGGAGTGAATCCGCAAAATTCTACGAAGCGCCTTTCCAGATGAAGTCAAACGGCGGCACGCTCGTTATCGACGACTTTGGTAGACAGCGTGTGGCGCCGCAAGATTTGTTGAATCGCTGGATCGTTCCCCTGGAGCGTCGCGTCGACTACCTGGCCCTGCACACCGGTAAGAAGATTGAAGTTCCGTTTGAGCAGTTAGTGGTCTTCTCGACGAACCTCGATGAAAAAGATCTCGCCGATCAAGCCTTCCTGCGACGCATGGGTTATCGGGCTCGAGTTGAGCCGCCCACCCCTGCAGCTTACTCGGAGATCTTCAAGCGCCAGGCTTACAACCGAGGCATTCGCGTTGATCAGCCCTTGCTGGATCATATTCTGACCAAGTACCGGGTAGAGCGCCGGCAGATGAAGGGTTGCGAACCTCGTGACTTGTTGGATCGCGCCACCGACATCTGCCTGTTCGAAGAACAGGAGTTGGAGTTGACCTCGCAGATCATCGATGTTGCCTGGCGTAACTACTTTGGCGCCTCGCACTCCTTTGCTCCAGTAGCAACGGCAGAAACGATGATTGAACGGACGCTTGCTGATCCGCTTGAGCTCTAGGGTTTAACTTCAACACGGCTTTGATATTTGTACTCAATAATGACCCGAATCCCCGTCATTGCCAGCCTGCTACTCTGCGTTCTGGTTGGGCTGCGTTCACCACTCGTTGTCGCGCAAACAAAACAACCACCTGATCCCGCTCCCGAGGCGCAGAAATCTGACCAGACCAGATTGAAGCTTGCCGATGGTTCGTATATTGTTGTCGACGAAGCATGGGAAACGTCCCAGGGTTTTTGGTATCGCCGCGGGGGTATGAGCCACGTCCTGCCGAAGGATCGAGTCAAGGCAATCGAGCGGGGTTCACAAACAACTGCTAAAGATAAGGACGAGGACGAGTCGGAACCCGAGCCCGAAACGGTGCGGGCAACGCCTGCCTCGAGCGGTGTATATGATAAGCCCGCTTGGATTTATCTCGTTGGCGGTGCGCGGGTAGAAGCGGACAGCGCAAACCAAACCGCGGCCGGCGTGTGGTACAAGCGAGGACCCCTGTCGATTTTTCTGGATCGGAGTCGAGTCGATCATATTGAGCTCGAAGAAGTGGAAAAGGTCGCCGATTCGGAGTCTTCTCAGAAAGAAAGGGGTTGGAGCACCGGAAACCACAAACTAGACGGGCTGATCAAGCAAAATGGCAGCAAGTACGGGGTCGACCCGTACCTGATTTTCCTGGTCATGGAGCAGGAATCGCACTTCAACCCGCGAGTGGTTTCGCCCAAGGGGGCTAGAGGATTAATGCAGTTGATGCCGGGGACGAGCGCTCGTTTCGGAGTACGACGACCGCACGATCCGGCGCAAAACATTTCCGGGGGAACGCGTTATCTCAAGCAGCTCCTTGATCGGTTCAACAATCGGGTCGACCTGGTCTTGGCTAGTTACAATGCCGGCGAAGGCGCGGTAATAAGATTTGGTCACCGCGTGCCTCCGTATCGAGAGACAAGAAATTACGTCAAACGAATCAGTTTTCGTTACAAACGAAAAACAGCAAAACCGCCTAAGACAAAGGCAGCGACTGGAGGAACAGCAACTGCCGCTATAGGAGAAAGATGACTAGCGTGCTTGCCCATCCGAAATACATCCCCACGGCGAAGTCTATCGTTCGATACCTTTTTGGAATCCTGCTGACTTGTCTGTTTCTCGTCATCCCTGCGAGTGCACAACAAGCCGATGCTCCGCTTACCAACACTTCGATAATTAAGCTCGTCAGAGCCGGATTCAAAGAGAAGACGATTGTCGCCATCATCCACAGCCGGCCGAACCACTTCAACTTAGACACTGAGCAGCTCATCCTGCTGAAGCACAACAATGTCAGTGAAAACATCATCCTGGCGATGTTGTCGCTGGGTGGTGATGCGCTTGATGCTGACGACTTTGGCGATGACGCCTTCTTTAAGGACAAGAGTAAAAGTGGAGATCCCGGTGGTTCATCAGCACCCGGCACTAACATTTTTGGCTCGGGTAGCGGATCCAGCTCACAGACTAAGCAGCGCGGCGCGCGAGGTGGTAATGATACCGAGGGAAATATCAGCGGTTCGGCTACCGTGCGAATCATCCGACCCCCGGCGGAAGCCGGTGGTGGCGGCGCTTCGCTAAAGTTAGAGAAAACGCCGACGCTGGACAACGAGGCAGTTATTCGCATGGTTGAGGCGGGCTTTTCAGAAGGCACAATCATTAAGCGAATCGAAGACTCTCCGGCCGCCTTTGATCTATCCGCGGCCAAGGTTGAGGAACTTCACAAACGGCGCGTCACAGACCCCATCATTGCGGCAATGACTGCGGCCATGAGTGATAAGGATGGCGAGACCAAACCGATCGCACCGCAAGACAAAGAAAGATAGGTGCAATATTGGCCCACTCCATCTCTCGCTCTACCAGTGTCGCTGGTAAATCACTGCTGATTCTTCTCCTCCTGGTTGGTGGGAGTAGCTTCACTCGGGCGCAAGAAGTCAAACCTGCGCCGAGTCCCAGTCCCACGCCCGCAAGTAAGGCAGACGACGAAGTCGATCCAGACGACGTCATTTCTGTTAATACTGCCGAGGTATTGCTTCCCGTTACAGTGCGTAACGCCAATGGTCAGCTCGTTGAAGGACTGACGAGGAACGACTTTCGTATTTTCGAAGATGGTGCTGCGCAAACCTTGAGCGACCTGAGTCTCCGTCAAGTGCCGGTTGATGTAGTGCTAATGGTTGACGCTTCTTCGTCGGTCTCTGACAACGTAGAAGATTTTGGCCGAGCGGCAATTGGCTTTGCTTCGCACCTGGCCAGTGACGATCGCATCAGTTTGATCCAATTCGATGATCGCATTCTGCTGTTGCAGGATTGGACCAGGAGCATCGTGCAACTGCGGCGCGCGATCAGACGGATCGCGCCGGGAATGTTCACTCGCTTTCACGACGCCGTGTTGCTTGCGTCTCGCGACCAACTGCCACGAGGCAGTGCCAGGCACGCAATGATCGTAC
The DNA here is from genome assembly GCA_035263325.1 of Pyrinomonadaceae bacterium. GTDB lineage: Bacteria > Acidobacteriota > Blastocatellia > Pyrinomonadales > Pyrinomonadaceae > PSRF01. The sequence continues at coordinate 7,867 of DATFRK010000801.1, forward strand.
TCACCGATGGCATTGACAGCGGTCGTGGCTCCCCCTTTCAAGTAGCCCTACGCGCCGCGTTGCAATCTCAGACCGCGGTTTATGTGATCAGCAACACCGAGATTGAAAGGGTTAAGAAGGAACAGGAGTTAGCGACCCTCCTCGACAGCAGCAGCGATTCAGCATTGAAATTCAATCAGCTGCGGATTCAGGACTTGCGCATGGGTCTGGAGGCGCTGGATGCCAGCGAACGCAACCTGTCCGAGTTGACCTCCGCCACGGGTGGCAAGCTTTATCGCCCGAAGTCCTTCGCTGATCTGGAAGCCGTTTACCAGGAGGTCGCCAACGAGTTGCGACACCAGTACGCTCTCTACTACTCGCCTACAAATAAGAAACGAGACGGGCAGTTCCGTCGGGTGCGAGTTGAGACGGTCAGCCCTGAAAATAGGGTATCGGCGCGGGTTGGCTATTACGCTCCAGTTCGTTAGGCCACCAGCGGCAAAAATGGCACAAGGCGTCGTAGCAGCCACATGCTGAGTCACGGTGATACAGTAGTATTACGGTCATTTCCTTCAGTCAAACGCCTCATTATCCACCTAAAGTAAGAAATCATTAGGGTTATACCTTATGCCCGGCCAAGTGGCATGGTCATTGCCATGTCTACCGCGGTTCGGTGCGGATTATTCTGCCGAGCAGCCATACTAAAACCTTAGGAAGAATTCGACGGAGGAACGATGCGACCTGTTAAGCACGTGGAGAGAGGATTAACCCTGGTGGCGGGAGGAATTTTCAATGCCATCCAATCAGTCAATAAATATAAGCCAAATCCCTCTTTCACCCCGAAGTGGTCAGACAAACCGCTATTGAAATCGTGGCAGAAGAGCAAACCAACCCTGGGCTGGCCACGAACCACTGATTCGCTTTGTCCGAACTGCGTGATTGAAGCGCGTGAGGAAATTCTCAGCGGCAAGAAGGATGTGACCGTCCTTATTAATGAGAAAGTTGGTGAAATTAAAGCTCAGATTATTGAGCGTGATGGGCAAATCTGGATGATTAAGGATTGCCCCGTCCATGGTCACTTCGAAGATATGATGGCCATCGACTCCAAGTTCCTGACTCACATCGAGAAGATGTTCCCCGGTCGTGACATCGATGCTCACAACGACGAGAAGCTGCACAATCACGGTTCCAGTACCGTCAAGTATGGACGCGGGGCCGTGCTCACTGTAGACCTGACCAACCGCTGCAACATGATGTGTGACCCGTGTTTCATGGATGCTAACCAGGTTGGCTTCGTTCATGAATTGAGCATGGAAGAGATCAAAGAGATTCTCGACAACGCGATTACCATCAAGCCGCGTCGGCAAATGTCGGTGCAGTTTTCCGGCGGTGAACCTTCGATCTCGCCACACTTCATCGAGGCAATCAAGTATTCACGCCAGGTTGGCTACAACAGCGTGCAGGCGGCTACTAACGGAATTGAGTTTGCGAAGAGCAAAGAGTTCTGTCGCCAGGCTGCTGAAGCTGGTTTGCGTTACGTTTACCTCCAGTTTGATGGCATCGGCAACGACGCGAACAGTCACCGCCAGGTGGGAAATCTTTTCGATGTGAAGATGCGAGCGATCAACAACCTACACGAGGCGGGAGTTGAAATCGTGTTGGTGACTACGTTGGTAAATGGCATCAACAATGACCAGGTGGGCTCAATCATTCGCTTCGCTCTCGATAATCCCAAGAAGATCGCGTTTCTTTCATTCCAGCCGGTTTCCTTTACCGGTCGCGACGAAGAGATTACCGAACAGCGCCGCTTGCAGCAGCGCTACACTCTTTCGCACCTCGCTCACGACGTAAAGAATCAAGTCGGAATTACCGAACCCACTCGCGATTGGTTCCCGCTTTCCTTGATGGGAGCCTTTGCTGATTTTGCGGATCTCGTACATGGACCACAGGCGGAATGGGGGCAGGTGTCATGCGGTTGTCACCCGAATTGCGGTGTGGGAACTGCCGTCATGATCGATAAAGAGAACAAAGAGATGCGGCCAGTGCCCGAGTTTTTAAATATTCCGGGACTGGTTAAGGACATGCAGAAGATCACCGATGCCGCCCGGGGCAAGTGGATGTCGAACGTTATGATGGGCCTGGCGTTGTTGAAGCACTATAACCCGTACAACTCGCCGTCGCAGTTCACGCTTTATGAACTGTTCAAGAAGTTCGATAAGTCATTTGGTCTGACCGGTAAAGACTACGGCAAGGTTGATGGCGGGCGTACTGTTGGCGACATCGCGAAGCGCCGCTCGGATCGTTGGAACTTCCTGTTTATCGCCGGTATGTGGTTCCAGGATCTCTTCAATTATGACTTCCGCCGTACGGAAATGTGCATCATTCCTTACGGCACGCAGGAAGGTGAGATTTCTTTCTGTGCTTACAACACCGGCATTGGTTGGAGAAACATCATCGAGAACATGCACCAGAACGCGACCGTGGCCAAGTGGTACCAGGAACACGGGCGTCATGAAATCTTTGCCGGTGGCAAGGATGTTGAGATGGCTGACAATTCTCATAGCCTCGTGCTGAACCAGGTGGATCTCAGCCGGCCGAATAAGCCGCAAATGGAAGGTCCAAAGACCGCGCATGAGGAAGCGGTAATGATGCGCAAGCTTTACCAGGAGATGGTGTTGAAGAAACAGTTGGACACCAAGGAGTCTGACAAGCCGGTGCAGATCAAGGGTCTGAGCCGTGCCAAGGAGGAAAAGGCCGAAGCTGTTATGGCGTAGGTTTGTGGCAAACCCGGAACCCCGCGGGCAGGCAACTGTCGCGCGGGGTTTGGTTCGTCCGCAGCGAAGATTTAATGGCTGGCAACTTGACCGCAACCGTTCGTGACGTGTTAAATAACTAGGTTGAAAAGGACTGAAAGAGAAGGAAACCAGAGACCGAAATGGCAATAGTTACAGTGAATCAGGGCGAATCAATCGAAAGTGCATTGCGTCGCTTCAAGCGCAAAGTAATGACGGAAGAGATAATTAAGGACGCCAAGAAACATGCGTTTTTTATCCCGCCAGGTCAGAAAGCAAAACTCAAATCTGCTCTTGCGCGCAAACGGAATAAGAAGAAAGGCCGGATGCGGATCCCGCGCGACTAGTCAGTACCCCCTGCACAGTTGCGGCCATTGCCGCTCTTTTCTCACCAGCCGTCTTTAATCGAAGGTCAACAAACCGGGGCGCTCTTGAGGGAGCGGGCAGCCGAAAGTGAAGTGTGCGCGTGCGAGAACGACGGACTGCGGATTGAAGTGTTATGACGCGAATTCTGCTCACTAACGACGACGGCATCCACTCCGACGGGCTAATCAAGCTCGAGGAGGCATTACAACAAGTGGGTGAAGTTTACGTGGTGGCGCCGGCTTCTGAAATGAGCGGCGCCTCGCACAGTCTCACCCTGGCTCGTCCCTTACGCATTCGTCAAATCGATGGTCACCATTGGAGTGTCGATGGCACCCCGACGGACTGCGTTACCCTGGCTCTGAACAAGATTCTACCTATTGATGAACGTCCGGATATTTGCGTTTCTGGAATTAACCATGGCGGCAATCTCGGCGACGATGCGACCTATTCAGGGACCGTAGCTGGCGCTTTGGAGGCCACCATCTTCGGTGTACCAGGGGTGGCCCTGAGTTTGGTCGCCAGAGATAACTTCGATTTTACTGAAGCGGCGGCGTTCGCAGTGGTGACCGTACGCAAAGTCCTCGAAGAAGGATTACCGGAAGGGACACTGCTCAACATAAACTTGCCTCCTGGTGAGATAAAAGGCATCAAGGTGACCCGCCAGGGAATCAAGAATGCTCGGACAGTTATTAGCGAGCACATTGATCCCCGCAACAAACCATACTTTTGGATTGGTGAAGAGTACTTCAATACTAACTCCGCTGAAGGAACTGACTATAACGCGATCGAACTGGGCTACGTTTCTGTCACTCCGCTGAAGGCCGACATGACGGATCATCAGGCGCTAAATGCGCTTGAAACGTGGAACTATTTGAGCGATTTCGAGCTCAGCCACAGAAGTTAAGGCAGCCTTAAAACTCTCGTTCGGTGCAGCCCGCGAATAGACACAGATCTGATCTAAGCCAACAATATGCCATTCCCCGGGCACGAATGGTGGCGCGTCTACGCGATCATTACGGAATTCAGGATCAGAAAGTATTGGCAGCGATCAACGCGGTTCCTCGTCATGCGTTCGTTCCCGAGGCATTGCAAGGTCGGGCGTATGGCGATCACGCGCTGCCGATCAGTGCCAACCAGACGATATCGCAGCCGTACATCGTCGCTCGGATGACCGAGTTGCTGGAGCTCGATGGAAACAATAAGGTGCTGGAAATTGGCGCCGGCTCAGGTTACCAAACTGCTGTACTGTCGCAGATCGCGGCCCAGGTTTATTCGATCGAACGAATAGCGGATCTCGCTCGTGAGGCCCAGTCAAGAATTCGCCAGCTAGAGATCTATAACGCCACCGTCAAGTGTTTCGACGGCACTCTCGGGTGGGCAGCGCATGCTCCCTACGACGCAATCCTGGTGGCGGCTGGTGGACCAGCTATTCCGGAACCGCTAATTAATCAACTGAAGGTCGGCGGTCGCCTGGTCGTTCCCGTGGGCGATACTCGTGAGGCGCAACGACTGGTCCGGGTGATCAAGACAGAAAAAGGCCGGAAGGAAGAGGACCACGGCGGCTGTGCCTTCGTTCCCCTGATTGGTCAACACGGGTGGTCCGGCTAGTACTGCCTTTCCCTTAAATTCAACCGCTAGAGAAACTCGGAGTTTGGGCTCCGACCAAGGAGCTCAGGGGCAGAAAATTATCTGGTTAACTCATGATTGCACGCATCATCGAAATAGTCTCCGGGTTTATCATCGCCACAATCTCTGCCTTAGGTTACTCAGGTATCGTTTTGCTGATGGCCATTGAGTCTGCCTGTATTCCCTTACCGTCGGAGATAATCATGCCGTTTTCCGGCTACCTGGTTTCTACTGGTGAACTCAGTTTGTGGGGAGTTGCGTTTGCCGGAGCGGTAGGCTGCGTTTTGGGATCGCTGGTGGCTTATTGGGTTGGGATGTATGGTGGCCGGCCGTTGATTGAGAAGTACGGCCGTTACATTCTTCTTTCGCGGCACGACCTCGACATTGCGGATCGATGGTTTGCAAAGCGAGGAGAGATAATAGTTTTTGTCAGCCGGCTGCTGCCCGCCATTCGGACATTCATCGCGTTTCCTGCCGGCGTCGCCCGCATGAACTTAACGAAGTTCATTATCTACACCTTTGCAGGTTCCTTACCGTGGTGTCTCGGTCTCGCCTACGTGGGGCAAAAACTCGGCGAACAGTGGAACAAGGACGATACTTTGAAGACCTGGTTTCACCGCTTTGATTTCGTGATCGGGATCATCGGAGTCGTCTTGGTGGTGTGGTGGGTGAGGCGCCACATTCGTCATTCTCGCGCCCAATAGAGAACCCCTCGCTACCGCTCCGGGTTCTCTAATGAGTTAC
>DATFRK010000802.1:0-3206 GCA_035263325.1 Pyrinomonadaceae bacterium
AACCGCTCATCAACCATCAGGTGAAAAAGGCCGGCGGTGAGCCACATCGTATTTACTTCACGTTTCTTGACCTCCGCCCCGATTTCCGCCAGGGAGGGGTTCTCGGCGCCAAATACAACAATGCGGCCACCGTTGAGTAACGCGCCCCAGATTTCCAAGGTGGAGGCATCGAACGAGACCGGCGCAAATTGCAACATCACCGTTTCTTCGTTGAGCGTCACGTAGTTTGTGTTCTTGACCAGCCTGACCACGGCGCGATGTTCGACGCAAACCCCTTTCGGCGTTCCCGTCGAACCCGAGGTGTACATGACGTACGCGAGGTTGTTGCCAGTGGCTTTAAGCGACGCATCGTCACGACTCTCAGTAGCAATCAACTCTCTTTCCCCATCGAGCGAAACAGCCTGAAGGGGAAGGTCTGACCATAAATCACGGAAGCTGTCGTTAGTAATGAGATTGGTGATTCCCGTGTCGGCAATCATGAACCGCAAACGTTCCGTTGGATAAGCGGGATCCAACGGCACGTATGCGCCACCAGCTTTCAAAATGCCCAACAACGCTACTATCAGATCGACCGAGCGCTTCAGCATCACCCCGACGAGAATTTCCTCGCCCGCCGCCGATCGAACTAGGTAGTGGGCCAACTGATTGGCGCGCTCGTTCAGTTCCTGATAACTAAGAGAATCATCGCCGTGCGTGACAGCGATAGCGTTCGGTGTACGCCGCGACTGTTCCTCAAAGAGAGCGTGAATCGCGGTATCTTTCGGATAGTCGGTAGCTGTCTGGTTCCAACCATTAACCAGCAACTCTCTTTCGGCCGGTGCGATCAATGGAAGATCGCGCAAGCGTTGCGCGGGATCTCGCACAATTCCCTCGAGCAACACGCGCAAGTGCTCGCTCATGCGCCTGATCGTTGACTGGTCAAAAAGGTCGGTGCTGTAGAGAAATCCGCCGCAAATACCTTCAGCTTGATCCCACAGGTGCAGTTCGAGATCAAAACGAGTTGCTGACAGCAAAGCTAACGAGTCAAAGATGTCGGAGCGGCCGGCACTACTCGGACTCGACAGTTTCACTCCCGCAAGATCCAACTCGTCGACAGGGGCATTCTGCAAAGCGAAGACGACCTGGAAAAGCGGATTACGATTCGTGGCGCGCTCAGGCTGCAACTCGTCGACCAGCTTGTCGAAGGGCAGGTCCTGGTTCGCATAGGCAAGCAGCGTTGATTCTTTCACTCGCTGCAGCAAGTGAACAAAAGTTAGTTCGTCATTAAACTCGTTGCGCAACACCACGGTGTTGGCGAAGAAACCTATCAGGCGCTCGAGTTCTTCGCGATTGCGGTTCGCTATTGGCGACCCAACGGCAATGTCCTGGCTGTCGGTGTAGCGATACAACAACGTTTGGAAACCGGCCAGTAGGGTCATGAAGATCGTGACGCCCTGGCTGTCGCTAAACGAACGTAACTTGTCGCTCAATTTGCGATCGAGAGCAAAGGCCTGGTGCCCGCCACGAAAGCTCTGCTCGCTTGGCCGCGGCCGATCGGTCAGCAACGGCAATGGTGAAAGGCCGTCTAGTTGCCGCCGCCAATACTCAAGTTGAGTTTGACATTCAGTACTTTCAACCCACTCGTGTTGCCAGATAGCGTAGTCGGCATATTGAATCCCCAGGTCACCGAGGTTCGGCTCGACCCCGCTGACATAGGAGCCGTAGATCTCAGTCAAGTCGCGGACGAACACACCCACCGACCAGCCATCGGCAATGATGTGATGCATGGTCAAAAGGAGTTCGTGCTCCTCCTCACCCAATCGCACCAGCGTGCAACGAAACAATGGACCATTGTTCAGATCGAAGGGAGCCTGCGCTTCCTTTGTCTCCAGTTGCAGCAGTTCCTGTTCAGGATGAAGAGCGGCACTAAGATCGACCACCCTCAGCTGTGCCTGTGACGAAGCACTGACAATCTGCCTGGGTTGTCCTTCAATAGAGGCTACTGCAGTTCGTAGCGTTTCGTGCCGAGCGACAATATCCTCGATGCTCTGCGCCAGGAGGTTGCTGTCCAAACGGCCCGTCAGTCTGAAGCGCAGCGGGATGTTATAGAACGGACTTTGCAGCGCGAGCTGGGAATAGAACCAGATGCGCTGCTGTGCCAGCGAGGTTGGGAAGGCATACGTCTCCCCGGCCAACACATCTGTCGCGACTGGCGGCATTACACTACTCATTTTTCAGTTTACTGTTGGCCCAACTCGCTGGTGGGCGACTTAACCCGGTATTTATCGCGAGACACGGCAGTGATTTGCTTGGCCCTGGGTTGGGCCAACTCGCGCCTTTGTTCGATGGCCGTGGAGAGACCAGCTATGGTAGGACTCTCAAATAAGGTGCTCAACGGTAGATCGATCGTCAATGCTTTGCGCAAACGGGAAATCACCTGGGTGGCCAAAAGCGACTGACCGCCGATCTGAAAGAAGTTATCGTGAATACTGATCTCCGGCAGCCGCAGCACCTGGCGCCAGATGTTCCCAACTTCTCGTTCCAAATCTGTCCGTGGGGCCACAACTTCTGTCGGACCTGTTTGCGCCTTCCGCTGCAGTTCCTTCAGCCGCTCCCGATCAATCGCACCGGCGTCACTTAGCGCGATTTCGCTGACCTGGGTGAAATCACAACTGCTGTTCTTGCCAAAGCGATCGGGCACCGTGAGAGCCCGGAACTGATCGTTGCCTCCACCATTCCGCCAGGTGAAATACCCTCTCAGCGCCTGTTGACCTCGGGCAGTGAGTTCAAGGAAGCGCCTACCCGATCGACTGTTACTATCAACTCCGACCGCGAGTTGAGCTTGAGAGCGACGCAATCCAGCCAGCAAGGAATTGAGCGCCTGTTCTTTGCTCATGATGAAAAATCCCATCTGGCGGGTGGCTTCACGAGCGAATTCAGGATTGCCGCGGCTCATCCCCAGGTCATCCCACATGGTCCAATTGAAACAGTAAGTCTTGGGGTGGGTGGAGTGCTGCAGCTTTAGCGCATAAGCATCGAGAAAACTGTTGGCTGCCGAATAGGCACTAAAGGTCGCGCCGCCAAAGAGACTGTTCACGGACGAAAAGAGAACCAGCAGGGTGTCTGGTCGATCCTGCAGCAAATCGCCGAGCGCGAGGGTACCAAATACCTTGGGCCCAAAAGCACGTTGAAAATTCTCCTGCCCTTCTGCGATCACGCGATGCGCG